>NZ_JBSHNS010000170.1:0-4682 GCF_053601635.1 Pontimicrobium sp. MEBiC01747 | reverse complement strand
GGGTAAAAGGAGTGTGAAATGGCCCTGTAGATACTACTACATTTTTAGCCTTGAATGTCTTGTTTTTACTGCTTAAAACAAAGTGATCTCCTTCTTTATTTAAAGCTGTTATTTTTTCATTAAATGTAATAGGAATATTATATGTTGCAACGTATAGTTTTAAATAATCTGCTACTTCATATTTACTAGCATAGTGTCCTTTTTTATGAGGAAAAGGTAACCCTGGTAAGTTATTAAATTCCGATGGTGTAAATAATTTTAAGGAGTCCCAACGCTTTAGCCAAGGTGCTCCAGCTTCAGAATTTGCATCAACGACCAAAAAGTCGCGATTCTGTTTTTTTAAATAATAAGCCATTGATAATCCAGCTTGACCAGCTCCTACAATAATGAAATCTTTCATAAAATGATTTATAATAATAATCAAAATTAAATTTAAGTAGATTAATAACCAATCATTTTTATTTTTTTTAGAAAATAAAACTATTATTTTTGTTTTATATAGTTTTATTTATATATTAAAATATAGTTTTAACTAGTTTAATAGAAAAATTTTCAATGATGCAATTTGATAGTATAGATCGAAAGCTTATCGCTTTATTACAAGAGGATAGTAAAAAAACCAATAAAGAGTTTTCTAATGTGTTAAATTTATCTGTAACCGCAGTCTATGAGCGTATTAAAAAGTTAGAAAACCATGGCGTTATAGATAAATATGTGGCTTTAGTAAAAAAAGAAAAGGTAGATAAATCGTTTGTTGCATTTTGCCACATTAAATTATCTCAACATACGCAGGATTATGTTGTTAAATTTGAAAAAGAAGTTACAGGTTTAGAAGAGGTTTTAGAATGTTACCATATAAGTGGTGATTACGATTATCTTTTAAAAGTTTTAGTTAAAGATATGGAAGCTTTTCGTGAGTTTATGGTTAAAAAATTAACCTCTATAAGCCATATTGGTAGTACGCACAGTATGTTTATGATTAATGAAGTTAAACATACCACAGCGATCTCTTTATAGGTGTTATTAGGATGTTATACTAGTTAGTTTTAAATTTGAATATGCAATCTACATTATATAAAAGCATAGAATTTTTTTTACTATTTATAATAGTACCTATAAGTTTCGTGATTGAGTTTCCTGTTTGGATTAAAATGGTAATTGGACTCTTGGGGTTTTTATACGTAGTATTTTTACTGTTAAGAGTAGAAAAAGAGACGTTTAAACTTTCTAAAGGTATAGATTGGAAAACATTTTTTAAATACACACTGTTAAAGTTATTTGGTATTGCATTGCTAACACTATTATATGTGTATTTTACAAATGCCTCAAACTTATTTATCGTTTTAATAGAAAACCCAATCTTGTGGATTAAAATACTGTTTATTTACAGTTTTCTTTCTGTTTATCCACAAGAACTAATTTATAGAACATTTTATTTTAAGCGTTACGAAGCATTATTTATAAATAAAAAACAGTTTTTATTTATAAACGCTATTGTATTCTCATTAGCACATTTGTTTTTTAAAAATACATTAGTTATTGTCCTAACTTTTTTTGGTGGTTTGTTGTTTGCTTTTACATATAATAAAACGCGATCTACTGTTTTAGTAAGTATTGAACATGCTATATATGGTTGTTGGTTATTTACTGTAGGTATGGGAGAAATGTTAGGGTTTCCTTCCTCAGATTTTAATATGTAATTTTAAGGCAAAACACTAAATAAAAATAAAAGTAAATATGAAAAAAATCATTATCAGTGATTCGTATAAGAGCATTCAATGTTGTACTTTTGTTTAAATTTATAATTTATGTCATTTCCGTATAAGAGGAAATATTACACTAAATAAAACTTATTTATGAGTAAATACGATGTAGCCGTTATAGGCTCAGGACCTGGAGGATATGTAGCAGCAATCCGTTGTGCACAACTAGGTATGAAAACTGCAATAATCGAAAAATATTCAACATTAGGAGGTACATGTCTTAACGTAGGATGTATTCCAAGTAAAGCATTATTAGATTCTTCTCATCACTATGAGGATGCTGTAAAACACTTTGAGGATCATGGTATTGAAATTCCTGGAGATATTAAAGTAAATCTAGAAAAAATGATTGCTCGTAAGCAATCTGTAGTAGACCAAACTACAGGAGGAATCGATTTCTTAATGAAGAAAAACAAAATTGATGTTTACGAAGGTGTTGGTAGTTTTATTGATGCTACTCATATAAAAATAGAAGGCAAAGATGCCACAGAAATTGAAGCTAAAAATACAATTATAGCAACGGGTTCTAAGCCATCTACACTACCATTTATATCTATAGATAAAGAGCGTATTATTACTTCTACAGAAGCTTTAAAACTTAAAGAAATACCAAAACATTTAATTGTTATAGGAGGTGGTGTTATAGGTTTAGAGTTAGGGCAAGTATATAAAAGGTTAGGTGCCGATGTGTCTGTTGTAGAATATATGGACAGAATTGTACCAACTATGGATGCTGGTGTTTCTAAAGAACTAAATAAAGTTTTAAAGAAGCAGAAATTTAAAATGAATACGTCTCATAAAGTGAAATCTGTTGAGCGTGTTGGTGATGAAGTTGTTGTTAAGGCAGATAATAAAAAAGGAGAAGAAGTAGAGTTTAGAGGTGATTACTGTTTAGTCTCTGTAGGACGTCGTCCATATACAGATGGTTTAAACTGTGAAGCAGCTGGAGTAAAACTAACCGATAGGGGACAAGTAGAAGTTAATGGACATTTACAAACATCTACTAGTAATATTTATGCTATTGGTGATGTTGTTAAAGGCGCAATGTTAGCACACAAAGCAGAAGAAGAAGGAGTTTTTGTAGCAGAAACTTTAGCTGGACAAAAGCCACATATAGATTATAACTTAATTCCGGGTGTTGTTTACACATGGCCAGAAGTTGCTGCTGTTGGTAAAACAGAAGAAGAGTTGAAAGAAGCAGGTATAGAGTATAAAGCAGGGCAATTTCCAATGCGTGCTTTAGGTAGAAGCAGAGCTAGTATGGATTTAGATGGATTTGTTAAAGTATTAGCAGACAAAACTACAGATGAAATATTAGGTGTACACATGGTTGGTGCTCGCGCAGCAGATATGATTGCAGAAGCAGTTGTGGCTATGGAGTATAGAGCAAGTGCAGAAGATGTATCGCGTATGTCTCATGCGCATCCTACTTTTACTGAAGCTATTAAAGAAGCTGCATTAGCCGCTACAGATAATAGACCATTGCATATATAAACAAATAGCTATAAACAGGCATTTTATAATATCTAAAAAGCGAACCTAAATTTAGGTTCGCTTTTTTTATTACATTTAGTTTCTAAATAACAACGATATGTATGTGGGAAGATAAACTTAAGTTTTATGATGAAATAGTAGCTATGTGCCCTGATTTTGAAAGGAAAGGTAAAAAAATGATATATACGTCGTCTAATGGCTATATGTTTACACTTTTAAATAAAGCTGGAGAAATAGGCATACGTTTATCTAAAGAATCGCAAAAGACTTTTAAAGAAAAACATGAAGCTACTATTTACAAATCTTACGGAGCGGTAATGAAAGATTATGTATTAGTACCAGAACATTTGTATAACGACAAGGCATTACTAGCGTCGTATTTTCAAGAAAGTTTTGCTTATGTAAATACTTTAAAACCTAAGTAGAGCTTTTAATATTGCTTTAACCGCGCTAAAACTTCTTTTCTATAACTTCTACTAATTGGTAGTGCTTGTTTATTTATAGTAATATGCTCGTTAGTAAAGGATTCGATATTTTGTATAGAAATAATAAACGAGCGATGTATTCTAATAAATTGTTGCTTTGGTAATTTGGCTTCAATAGCACTTATAGTTTCTCTGGTAACAATAGTTTCATTTGGTAAATGAATTTTTATGTAATCGCTATAACTTTCTATATAAATAATGCTATTAAAATCTATTTTTAGCATTTTTCTGTCTGAGCGCACAAACATAAAATCATTAGTAACTTCAATAGTTTGAGGTTTATTATCTATAGCGGTATTATAAACTTCAAAATAAGTAGTTACTGCTTTTAATAAACGCTCAAAGGATATGGGTTTTAAAAGATAATCTACTGCTTGTAACTCGAACCCTTCTACAGCATAATCTCTATAGGCAGTTGTAAATATTATTTTAATATCTTTATTAATAGATTTAGCAAAGGCTATTCCAGATATTTCTGGCATATTGATGTCTAAAAACACTAAATCTATAGTATTATTACTAATACAGTTAAAGGCTTCAATTGCATTGCTGCAACTTTTTACAATAGTTATGTTTTTTATTTTAGCAAGATGTGTTGCTATAACTTCTCTAGCTATGGCCTCGTCATCTACTATAATACATGCTATTTGTTTAGACATTATTGTAATTGAGATTTTGTGTTTAGTGTTAATTTAACTTCAAAAGAATCATTATTTCTATTAATATCTAGATTGTAGTTGTTTTTATATAATAATTCTAGCCTTTTTTTTATGTTTTCTAGTCCAATACCTTGTTGCTCGTTATTGGTATTTTGTGCTGTGTTTTTTATATAAAAATATAGACTATCATTTTCAAAATTAATAGTGATATCTATTTTTAGTATTCCGTTTTTTATAGTACCATGTTTAAAACTATTTTCAACAAAAGGAATGAGTAACAT
>NZ_JBSHNS010000169.1:0-216 GCF_053601635.1 Pontimicrobium sp. MEBiC01747 | reverse complement strand
CCTGGCCCTCCTGCTTTAGGGGATGCTGTTAATTGGTATACAAACGCTACTGGAGGTACTGCCTTAGCTTCTGGCCTTAATTATACGCCTACCGATACAGCTATTGGAGTTTACACTTACTATGCTGAAGCTGAAGAAACTGTCTCTGGTTGTGTAAGCTCTAGAATACCAGTAGTTCTTACTATTGAAACGCCTGCTAATGCTGGCGCAGATGGA
>NZ_JBSHNS010000168.1:0-420 GCF_053601635.1 Pontimicrobium sp. MEBiC01747 | reverse complement strand
TGGAACGGTTACTGTGCCAGCGCCTTCGTTGACTGTTGCGTCGGCTATTGTTACTGTTGGCGCATTGTCGTTATCGGTGATCGTTACTGTTCCGCTTGGGTCGGTGTTTGTTGTGTTTCCGCTGGTTACTGTGCCATCGACGGTAAAGGTCTCATCGGCTTCATCTATGGCATCGTCTGTAATTGGAATGACAACGTCTACTGATGTTGAACCGGCTGGAATGGTTACGGTTGTTGTTGTTACGGTGTAATCGCTTGTGCCAGCTGTGCCTGTTGTCGTTACAATATCCACTACAACGTCTGTAGCGCTTACGGTATCTATGCTTACTGGAACGGTTACTGTGCCAGCGCCTTCGTTGACTGTTGCGTCGGCTATTGTTACTGTTGGCGCATTGTCGTTATCGGTGATCGTTACTGTTCC
>NZ_JBSHNS010000167.1:0-95626 GCF_053601635.1 Pontimicrobium sp. MEBiC01747 | reverse complement strand
CCCAACATAGTAAGGTTCTTTTGTAGAGACTTTAGAAGCTAACTCTAAACCATTCATATCTGGTGTTTCTGCTAGTTGCTTCTTTAAACCGTCTATGTTATCTACTTCTGTAGATATAACAGCATTCATAGCACCATTATCTCTAATATAGCTTACCAATGCTCTAGTATCTACATCAGAGATTGCTAAGAGATTATTGTCATTTAAAAAATCTTCTAAAGAGCCATTAGAATCATCACGAGAATATTCATAACTAAAGTTTTTACAAATTAACCCAGCTATTTTAACAGAATCAGATTCCATTTCATTGTCATTAACACCGTAATTTCCAATGTGTGCATTTGTTGTGACCATTAATTGCCCATAATAAGATGGGTCTGTAAAAATCTCTTGATAACCAGTCATACCTGTATTAAAACAGACTTCTCCAAAGGCGCTTCCTTCTCTACCTACTGCTTTACCGTGAAAAATTGTTCCGTCTGCAAGTAGAATGAGTGCTTTTTTTAGTTTTTGATATTTCATTGTAGTAGTTGTGTTATGTTTTCGTTTTCGCGATAACAAAAGTTTCGCAAAATTGCATAAAAAAAAGGATAAACTAAAATAGTTTATCCTTTATATTTAAAATGCTTATTAACATTTATTCTTCTTCGTTAGTTGCTTTTGTTTCAACTGGAACAGCAGCAGGCTTACTTCCTCCTCTTCTACTTCTTCTTGTTGTTTTCTTAGCAGCTTTATCAGCATTATAGATTTCGTTGTAATCTACTAACTCAATCATTGCCATATCAGCGTTATCTCCTAAACGATTACCAAGCTTAATTATTCTTGTATAACCTCCTGGTCTATCACCAATTTTAGCAGCTACATCTCTAAATAATTCTGTAACAGCTTCTTTTTGTCTTAAACGACTAAATACGATACGTCTGTTGTGAGTTGTATCTGATTTAGATTTAGTAATCATTGGCTCTACAAATTGCTTTAAAGCTTTTGCTTTTGCTACTGTAGTGTTAATACGCTTGTGCTGAATTAAAGAACAAGCCATATTTGCTAACATTGCTTTTCTGTGAGCAGTTTGTCTACCTAAGTGGTTTACTTTTTTTCCGTGTCTCATGACATTTTGTTTTAATCACCATCTTGCTTCTACTCTTAATGAGGAGCAAAATATGATGTATTAGTCTTTATCTAGTTTATATTTTGATAAATCCATTCCGAAATTTAATCCTTTCACGTTTACTAGTTCTTCTAGCTCTGTTAAAGATTTCTTACCGAAGTTACGGAACTTCATTAAATCATTTTTGTTGAATGATACTAAGTCTCCTAAAGTATCTACTTCAGCAGCTTTTAAACAATTAAGTGCACGTACAGATAAATCCATATCTACTAACTTAGTTTTAAGTAACTGTCTCATGTGAAGTGATTCTTCATCATAAGTTTCAGTTTGTGCAATTTCATCAGCTTCTAATGTTATACGCTCATCTGAGAATAACATGAAGTGGTGAATTAATGTTTTTGCAGCCTCTGTTAAAGCATCTTGAGGTGTTATTGAACCATCTGAAATGATTTCGAAAACTAATTTTTCGTAATCTGTCTTTTGTTCTACACGATAATTCTCAATGCTATACTTAACATTTTTTATAGGTGTATAAATTGAATCTGTAAAGATTGTACCTATTGGTGCTGAAGCTTTTTTATTTTCTTCTGCAGGAACATAACCTCTTCCTTTTTCAATTGTAATTTCCATATTAATATTTACTTTAGGATCTAAGTTACAGATAACTAAATCTGAATTTAATACTTGAAATCCTGAAATAAACTTTTGAAAATCACCTGCTGTAATTTGATCTTGTCCTGAAATAGATATAGAAACAGACTCATTGTCTACGTCTTCTATTTGTCTTTTAAAACACATTTGTTTTAAATTCAAAATAATTTCAGTTACATCTTCTACTACACCTGCAATTGTTGAGAATTCATGATCTACACCTTCAATTCTAACAGATGTAATAGCAAAGCCTTCTAAAGAAGATAATAAAACTCTTCTAAGTGCGTTTCCTACTGTTAATCCGTAACCAGGTTCTAAAGGTCTAAATTCAAATTTACCCTCAAAATCGGTTGAATCGATCATGATTACTTTGTCGGGCTTCTGAAAATTAAATACTGCCATATTGTTGTTTCTTCGTTTTAATTGTTATTTAGTTGCGCGGTTTATAAGTTTGAAGAAGTACAAATAAACCCTTTGGCTAAATCCCAATGTAGTTAATTTATTATTTAGAGTATAATTCGACTATGAATTGCTCATTGATGTTTTCAGGAATTTGTATTCTTGCTGGAATAGAAACATAAGTTCCTTCCTTTTTGTCATTGTTCCAAGTAATCCATTCGAATACTGTACTTGAATTTGATAAAGATCTCTCAATAGCTTCAAGTGATTTAGACTTCTCTCTTACAGCAACAACATCTCCTGCTTTTAACTGGTAAGATGGTACATTTACCAACTCTCCATTAACAGTAATGTGTCTGTGAGATACTAATTGTCTTGCTGCACTTCTTGTTGGAGCAATTCCCATTCTAAATACAACGTTGTCTAAACGAGACTCACATAATTGTAATAAAACTTCACCTGTAATTCCAGGAGCAGCAGTTGCTCTTTTAAACATGTTTCTGAATTGCTTTTCTAATACACCATAAGTGTATTTAGCTTTTTGCTTTTCCATTAATTGGATTGCATATTCAGATTTTTTTCCACGTCTTCTGTTATTTCCGTGTTGACCTGGAGGGTAATTTCTTTTTTCGAAGGCTTTGTCATCTCCGAAAATAGCTTCGCCAAATTTACGAGCTATTTTAGTTTTAGGACCAGTATATCTTGCCATTTTAAATTTGTTTTGAGAGTGATTATGAATTAAGGTCTTAATCTTATCCTTCGATAATCGTTAACCTCTCAGTTGATACTTGTGTTAATTATTTTTTCAGTTTGCAAATTTACACAAAAAAATTAATATCAGCTATATAATATAGCTGATATTAATTTTAGATGTTGTATAAATTATACTCTTCTACGCTTTGGAGGACGACATCCATTGTGTGGTAATGGAGTAACATCAATAATTTCTGTTACTTCTATACCTGCATTATGGATAGAACGGATAGCAGATTCTCTACCATTTCCTGGTCCTTTAACATATACTTTTACTTTTTTTAATCCAGCTTCTTTAGCTACTTCCGATGCATCTTCTGCTGCTAATTGTGCTGCGTAAGGAGTATTCTTTTTAGAACCTCTAAATCCCATTTTACCAGCAGATGACCATGAAATTACGTCACCTTTTTTATTGGTAAGAGAGATGATAATGTTGTTAAATGAAGCAGTGATATGAGCTTCCCCAACAGAATCTACTATAACTTTACGTTTTTTAGTACTTGTCTTTGCCATGTCTTTCTAGTTCTTAGTTTATTAGTTGATAGTCGCTAGAATCCTAAACCTAAATAATTTCAAACAGATTCTTTCCAACGTCTAAACACTAAAGACTAAATTTCTAATTATTATTTAGTTGCTTTTTTCTTGTTAGCAACAGTTTTTCTTCTACCTTTTCTGGTTCTAGAGTTGTTTTTAGTACGTTGCCCTCTTAATGGAAGACTTGCTCTATGACGAATACCTCTGTAGCACCCAATATCCATTAATCGCTTAATGTTTAATTGTGTTTCAGAACGTAATTCCCCTTCAATAGTATAAGTTCCAACAGCTTCACGGATTGCTCCAATTTGGTCATCTGTCCAATCTTGTACTTTGATGCTTTCGTCTACTTTTGCAGTAGATAAAATTTCTTGAGCTCTACTTCTACCTACTCCGTAGATATAAGTTAATGAAATAACTCCTCTTTTGTTTTTTGGTATGTCTACACCTGCAATTCTTGCCATAATTACCCTTGTCTTTGTTTGAATCTAGGATTCTTTTTGTTAATGACGTAAAGTCTACCTTTTCTGCGCACGATTTTGCAATCTGCACTTCTCTTTTTAACTGATGCTCTTACTTTCATCTTGTCTTATTAATTACATATTAATATAAGATAGTACCTTTCGGTTTCGTCCTAATTAATATCTATAAGTTATACGAGCCTTAGTTAAATCGTAAGGACTCATTTCTAATTTTACTTTATCTCCTGGTAATAACTTAATATAATGCATACGCATTTTACCAGATATGTGTGCAGTCACAATGTGACCATTTTCTAATTCAACACGAAACATAGCATTAGATAATGCTTCTATTATCGTACCGTCTTGCTCTATTGCTGCTTGTTTTGCCATATAGTATAATAAATTAAGCTACTGCTTTTCTATTTTTACCAGTTTTCATTAAGCCGTCATAGTGCCTATTTAACAAGTAAGAATTAACTTGTTGCATAGTGTCTATTGCAACTCCAACCATAATTAATAAAGATGTACCTCCAAAGAATAAAGCCCAACCAGACTGTACTCCCATTAGTTTAAACACTACAGCTGGGAACACAGCTATAAGCGCTAAAAAGATAGATCCTGGTAACGTTATTTGAGACATAATTTTGTCTAAATACTCAGAAGTTTCAGAACCTGGACGAATTCCAGGAATAAAACCTCCACTACGTTTTAGGTCGTCTGCCATTTTATTAGTAGGTACTGTTATTGCAGTATAAAAATATGTAAATATTATAATTAAAAAAGCAAATACTAAGTTATACCAAAATCCAAAGATACTATCTCCATTACCAAAATTATTTTGTAACCATAATCCTGTGTCGGTATCTTTTAAAAACTCTGCTCCACCAATTAAACCTGGTACAAACATAATTGCTTGTGCAAATATAATTGGCATAACTCCAGAAGCATTTAACTTTAATGGAATATATTGTCTTGATCCGAATACGTTTTTTTCATAACCACCAGTTGCAGAACGTCTAGCATACTGCACAGCTATTTTTCTAACAGCCATTACAAGTAATATTGATGCTGCTATTATAACAAACCATATAACAATTTCGAAAAGAATCATCATGTTTTGACTAGCATCCCATCTAGAAGCAAAGTTTTGTAAAAATGCTTTAGGTAATGTAGCAATAATACCTACCATAATTAATAATGAAATACCATTACCAATTCCTTTATCAGTAATCTTTTCTCCTAACCACATTGCAAAAATACAACCTGTTACTAAAATAATTACAGATGAGAAATAGAATTGACCTGTAGGCAATAAAAATGCTGATTCAGGGATACCAAACATTGTTGGTAAACTAGCTAAATAACCAGGTGCTTGCACTAAACAAATACCTATAGTTAACCAACGTGTTATTTGAGTAATCTTCTTTTGACCACTTGCTCCTTCTTTTTGTAATTTTTGTAAATAAGGAATTGCAATTCCCATTAACTGTACTACAATAGAAGCAGAAATGTAGGGCATAATACCTAGTGCAAAGACAGAAGCATTAGCAAAAGCACCTCCAGTAAATGCATTAATTATACCTAATATACCATTTTGAGCTTGCCCTTGAAGGCTAGCTAATTGATTGGCATCTACTCCAGGTAATACAACCTGTGCTCCAAAACGATAAACTAATAATAGACCTAGTGTTACTATGATTCTATTTCTTAGCTCCTCTATTTTCCAAACATTTTTTAAAGTCTCTATAAATTTCATACTCTTATATCGGTCTTATAAAGTTACGGCTTCTCCTCCTGCAGCTTCAATAGCAGCTTTAGCTGAAGCAGTAAATTTATGAGCTGTTACACTTAATTTAGCTTTTAATTCTCCTCTTCCTAAAATTTTAACTGATTCATTTTTACCAGCTAATCCTAAAGTGATGATTGTATCAAAATCTATAGTGTCTGTTATTTTCTTATCATCAACTAATTGTTGTAATGTATCAAGGTTGATACCTTGGTACTCTTTACGGTTGATGTTTGTAAAACCAAACTTAGGAACACGTCTTTGAAGTGGCATTTGACCTCCTTCAAAACCTAGTTTTTTAGAATAACCAGAACGAGATTTAGCTCCTTTGTGACCACGTGTAGCAGTACCACCTTTACCAGAACCTTGTCCTCTACCTATTCTTTTTCCTTGGTTTTTAACTGAACCTTCTGCAGGTTTTAAATTACTTAAATCCATTTTTCAGTATTATATTATTTAGTTTCTTCTACAGAAACTAAGTGATTTACTTTATTAACCATCCCTAAAATATTAGGAGTCGCTTCGTGCTCTACTGTTTGCCCAATCTTTTTAAGACCTAATGCTAATAATGTTAGCTTTTGTCTTTTTGTACGATTGATTGCGCTTTTAACTTTCGTTACTTTTATCTTTCCCATTTCTGTGATTATTAACCGTTAAAAACTTTCTCTAATGAAATTCCTCTCTCACGAGCAATAGTATGTGCACTTCTTAATTGTAATAAAGCATCAAAAGTTGCCTTTACAACATTGTGTGGGTTTGATGAACCTTGAGATTTTGATAATACATCATGTACTCCAACTGCTTCAAGAACTGTTCTTACAGCTCCACCAGCAATAACTCCTGTACCAGGAGCTGCAGGAATGATATTTACTCTTGCTCCTCCAAATTTACCTTTTTGTTCGTGTGGTAACGTTCCTTTAATAATAGGAATACGTACTAGGTTTTTCTTAGCATCTTCAATTGCTTTAGCAATTGCACTAGCAACATCTTTAGATTTTCCTAAACCATGTCCTACTACTCCTGCTTCATCTCCAACAACTACTATTGCTGAAAAACCGAATGCTCTACCACCTTTAGTTACTTTTGTAACTCTCTGTACACCAACTAAACGATCTTTAAGATCTAATCCACTTGGTTTTACTAACTCTGCGCTTTTGTATTTTTGATACATAATTTCTTAGAATTTAAGTCCTGCTTCTCTAGCTCCTTCAGCTAACGATTTGATTCTACCGTGATATAAATATCCACCTCTATCAAAAGTGATAGTACTTACACCAGCTTTTAATGCTTTTTCGGCAACAGACTTTCCTACTAAAGTAGCAATTTCAGATTTATTACCTTTTGCTGAACTAATGTCTTTATCTCGTGAAGATGCTGCTACTAAGGTTTTACCTGTAACATCATCAACAAGTTGAGCATAAATTTCTTTATTACTTCTAAAAACAGCTAATCTAGGTCTTGCTTCTGTACCAGAAACAACCTTACGGATTCTGCTTTTAATTCTTATTCTTCTTTCGTTCTTTGTTAACGCCATAACTTAATTATTAAGCTGATTTACCTGCTTTTCTTCTTAGTTCTTCACCTACAAACTTCACACCTTTTCCTTTATAAGGCTCTGGTGGTCTGAATCCGCGAATTTTCGCAGCTACTTGTCCAACAAGTTGTTTATCGTGTGATGTTAACTTAATAAGAGGGTTCTTACCTTTATCTGATACTGTTTCTACCTTAATTTCTGGTGCAATACTCATAATAATATTGTGAGAGAAACCTAAAGCTAACTCTAATTTGTTACCTTGGTTACTTGCTCTATACCCTACTCCTACTAGCTCAAGCTCTTTAGTCCATCCTTTAGATACTCCGTCAATCATGTTGTTAACAAGTGATCTGTATAAACCGTGCTTTGCTTTTTGTTCTTTATTGTCTGATGAACGTGTTACTAACACATTACCATCTTCAATTTTAACCTCTACAGTATCGTATGCTTGAGTTAATTCTCCAAGCTTTCCTTTTACTGTGATTACGTTATCTTTTACTTCTACTGTAACTCCTTCTGGAATTGCAACTGGGTTATTTCCTATTCTTGACATTTCTTTCTCCCTTTATAGATTAGTAAACATAACATAAAACTTCACCACCTACATTTTCTCTTTGAGCTTGTTTAGCTGTCATTACTCCATGAGAAGTAGATACGATTGCTATACCAAGACCATTAAGAATTCTAGGTAACTCAGTAGAACCAGAATATTTACGTAAACCAGGTTTACTCATTCTTTCTATCTTTCTGATAACTGGTTCTTTAGTTTCTTTGTTGTACTTAAGTGCTATTTTAATAGTACCTTGTACTGTAGTGTCTTCGAACTTATAACTTAAAATATATCCTTGATCGAATAATATTTTAGTGATGTTCTTTTTTAAATTTGATGCAGGAATTTCTACAACTCTGTGATTAGCACGCACCGCGTTTCTAATTCTAGTTAAGTAATCTGCAATTGGATCTGTATACATATGTATTTAATTGCGGCCTTGGTTTTCATTTTTTATGAACCTTAGACCAGTTTATAATTTTACCAACTTGCTTTTCTAACACCTGGTATTAAACCTTGGTTAGCCATTTCTCTAAATGTAACACGAGAAATACCAAATGTACGCATGTAACCTTTTGGTCTTCCTGTTAATTTACATCTATTGTGTTGACGAACTGGAGAAGCATTTTTAGGTAACTTTTGTAATGCTTCGTAATCTCCAGCTTCTTTTAAAGCTTTACGTTTCTCAGCATATTTAGCTACTGTTTTAGCTCTTTTCACCTCGCGGGCTTTCATTGATTCTTTAGCCATAACTTAGTTTTTTTGAAAAGGTAATCCTAATTCAGTTAATAATGATTTTGCTTCTTTATCTGTGTCAGCAGTAGTTACAAATGTAATATCCATACCTGAGATTTTGTTTATCTTATCGATATCTATCTCTGGGAAGATAATTTGCTCAGTAATTCCTAAATTGTAATTACCTCTACCATCAAATCCAGTTGCTTTAATTCCTCCAAAATCTCTTACACGTGGTAATGCTGAAGTTACTAAACGATCTAAAAATTCGTACATTCTTTCGCCTCTTAACGTAACTTTGGCACCAATTGGCATACCCTTACGTAATTTGAAAGATGCAACATCCTTTTTAGATAATGTAGATATGGCTCTCTGTCCAGTTATAGTTGTTAATTCTTCCACAGCGTGGTCTACTAACTTTTTGTCTGAAACTGCTGCACCAACTCCTTTAGATAAAACTATCTTAGTTAGTTTAGGTACTTGCATTACATTTTTATAACCAAATTCTTCTGTAAGAGCTGCAATTACTTTGCTTTTATACTCTTCTTTAAGTCTAGGTGAATATGCCATAACTATATTACTTCATTAGATTTTTTAGAAAATCTTACTTTCTTGTCTCCTTCCATTCTGTATCCTACTCTTGTTGCTTCTCCTTTAGAAGTTAACAAAGATAAGTTAGATACTTGAATTGGAGCTTCTTTTTCTACGATTCCTCCTTGTGGGTTTTGTGCACTTGGTTTAGTATGTTTCTTAACCATGTTTACCCCCTCAACGATCACTTTGTTCTTATCTGTAAATACTTTTTGAACAACTCCTTCTGATCCTTTATGATCTCCAGCAATTACTCTTACTGTATCTCCCGATTTTATTTTAAGCTTTGTCATCTTACTTTATCAATTAAAGCACCTCTGGTGCTAATGATACAATTTTCATGAATTGTTTATCACGAAGTTCTCTAGCAACAGGTCCAAAAACACGTGTTCCTCTCATTTCCCCTGTTGGGTTTAAAAGTACACAAGCGTTATCATCAAATCTTATATAAGATCCATCTGGACGTCTTACTTCTTTTTTAGTACGTACAACTACTGCTGTAGATACTGCTCCTTTTTTAATGTTTCCATTAGGAGTTGCATCTTTTACTGTAACAACTATTTTGTCACCTACAGAAGCGTATCTTCTTTTAGTACCACCTAGAACACGTATTGTTAATACTTCTTTTGCTCCAGTGTTATCTGCTACTTTTAGTCTTGATTCTTGTTGTACCATAATTACTTCGCTCTTTCAATTATTTCAACTAATCTCCAACATTTAGATTTACTCATAGGTCTTGTTTCCATGATCTTTACAGTATCTCCAATATTACAATCGTTTGTCTCGTCGTGTGCAACGTATTTTTTCGTTTTTAACACGAACTTTCCGTACATAGGGTGTTTTACTTTTTTCACCTCAGAAACCACAATAGATTTCTGCATTTTGTTACTTGTAACAATTCCTATACGTTCTTTTCTTAAGTTTCTTTTTTCCATCATTAAGCAGAATTATTGTAATTCTCTTTTAGTTATTTCTGTTGCCAATCTAGCTACATCACGTCTTACTGAACGTAATTGGATTGGGTTCTCTAAAGGAGATATTGCATGTGCCATTTTTAGGTCTGAATAACTCTTCTTTGTTTCACTAAGTTTATCTTGTAACTCAGCTACAGATAATTCTTTAATTTCTGATTGTTTCATAATATCAATAAATTATGCTTCGTAATCTCTAGCAATTACAAACTTAGTTTTTACAGGTAATTTTTGAGCTGCTAAACGTAAAGCTTCTTTAGCTACGTCTAATGGTACACCTCCTACTTCAAAAAGCATTCTACCTGGTTTAACTACTGCTGCCCAATATTCTACGGCACCTTTACCTTTACCCATACGTACTTCTAGAGGTTTCTTTGTAATAGGCTTGTCTGGAAATATTTTAATCCAAAGTTGCCCTTCTCTTTTCATGTAACGTGTAGCGGCAATACGTGCTGCTTCTATTTGACGCGAAGTTAAAAAGTTCGAGTCTAGTGATTTTATTCCAAAAGTACCGTTAGAAAGTTGGTGCCCTCTTCCGGCATTTCCTTTCATACGTCCTTTTTGCTGTTTACGAAATTTTGTTCTTTTAGGCTGTAACATTTTTTCTTTTCTTTAAAAAATTACTTTCTACGACGAGATTGGTTCTTATTATTTCCACCTTGTCCTCGTCCACCTTTTCCTTGCTTCTTAGATAATCCAACAAGAGGAGAAAGTTCTCTTTTACCATATACTTCACCTTTCATAATCCACACTTTCACACCTAATCTACCATAAGTAGTATGCGACTCAACAAGTGCGTAATCAATATCGGCTCTAAAAGTTGATAAAGGAATACGTCCTTCTTTGTAGTGTTCAGAACGTGCCATTTCTGCACCATTTAAACGCCCACTAATTTGAACTTTAATTCCTTCTGCATTCATACGCATTGTAGCAGCTATAGCCATTTTTATTGCACGTCTGTATGAAATTCTATTTTCAATTTGACGAGCAATACTAGATGCTACTAAAAACGCATCAAGTTCAGGTCTTTTAATTTCAAAGATGTTAATCTGAACTTCTTTTCCAGTAATTTTCTTAAGTTCTTCTTTTAACTTGTCTACCTCTTGACCTCCTTTACCTATAATGATACCTGGACGAGCCGTAGTGATAGTAACGGTTACAAGTTTTAAAGTTCTCTCTATTATTACTCTACTTACACTAGCTTTAGATAAACGCGCGTGAACGTATTTTCTAATCTTATCGTCTTCGGCAAGTTTATCACCATAATCGTTTCCTCCGTACCAGTTAGATTCCCATCCTCTGATAATTCCTAAGCGATTTCCGATTGGATTTGTCTTTTGTCCCATATCTATCTTAGCTTTGTGTATTATTGTTAGCTCCAACTACTATTGTTACGTGGTTAGAACGTTTTCTTATTCTGTGTGCACGACCTTGAGGTGCTGGACGTAATCTTTTTAACATAGATCCTCCGTCAACTCTAATTTCTTTAACAAAAAGTTCTGCTTCTTCGATGCTTGCATCTTCGTTTTTAGCTTGCCAGTTAGCAATAGCTGATACTAACAATTTCTCTAAACGATTTGAAGCTTCTTTTTGACTAAACTTTAAAATGTTAAGTGCTTTTTCTACTTTTTCACCTCTTACTAAATCGGCTACTAAACGCATTTTTCTCGGTGATGTAGGACAGTTATTAAGTTTAGCAAAAGCAACTTGTTTTTTTGCTTCCTTAATAGCGTCTGCCATTTGTTTTTTACGACTTCCCATAGCTTACTACTTTTTACCTTTATTTTTAGCACCTGCATGACCTCTAAAAGATCTTGTTGGTGAAAATTCTCCTAATTTATGACCTACCATGTTTTCAGTAACGTAAACTGGTACAAATTGACGGCCATTGTGTACAGCTATAGTTTGTCCAACAAAATCTGGAGTAATCATACTTGCTCTAGACCAAGTTTTAATTACAGTTTTCTTGTTAGCTTCTACATTAGCAGCCACTTTTCTTTCTAATTTATAATGAACGTAAGGTCCTTTTTTTAATGATCTTGCCATGTCTTATTTCTTTCTACGTTCTACAATATATTTATTACTTGCTTTAGTCTTAGAACGTGTTCTAAATCCTTTAGCTGGTATACCGTTTCTAGAACGAGGGTGTCCTCCTGAAGATTTACCTTCACCACCACCCATTGGGTGATCAACTGGATTCATTACTACTGGTCTAGTTCTTGGTCTTCTACCTAACCATCTACTTCTACCTGCTTTACCTGAAACTAATAATTGGTGATCTGAGTTAGATACTACTCCAATTGTAGCCATACAAGTTACTAAGATTAATCTCGTTTCTCCTGAAGGTAATTTGATAGTTGCGAATTTACCATCTCTTGCCATTAATTGAGCAAAAGCACCAGCACTACGAGCCATAACTGCTCCTTGTCCTGGACGTAACTCTACACAAGAAATAATTGTACCTAATGGAATGTTTGCTAAAGGCATTGCATTTCCAATTTCTGGAGCAACTTTTTCACCTGAAACAATAGTTTGTCCAACTTTTAAACCATTTTGAGCAATGATATAAGCTTTCTCACCATCTTGGTAATTTAATAATGCGATAAACGCTGTTCTGTTTGGATCGTATTGAATTGAAGCTACTTCAGCAGGAATTCCTGTTTTAGCTCTTTTGAAATCAATAATACGGTACCTTTTCTTATGACCACCACCTTTGTAGCGCATAGTCATACGACCTTGACTGTTTCTACCACCTGAACGTTTTTTCGGAGCTAATAAACTCTTCTCCGGCTTATCAGTTGTAATGGCGTCAAATCCATTAACAACTCTAAATCGCTGTCCTGGTGTGATTGGTTTTAATTTTCTTACTGACATTTGTCTTTAATTACATGTTAGTGTATAAATCAATTATCTCACCTTCCGCCAGTTGTACAATTGCTTTTTTCATTGCATTTGTTTTACCATGTTGAATACCAGTTTTAGTAAACTTAGTTTTTCTATCTGGACGGACATTTATAGTACGAACTTTTTCAACAGAAACTCCATAAGCAGCTTCAACTGCTTTTTTAATTTCTACCTTGTTCGCCTTTGTATTCACGAAGAAACTGAAACAGTTGTTTAACTCACTATTTGCAGTCGCTTTTTCTGTGATTATCGGTTTAATTAAGATATTCATCGTCTCTTTATTTACTTAAATTCGTTACAATTCCTTCTAAAGCTCCTTCTAAAAGCACTACTTGATTTGCATTTAAAATCTTGTAAGTACTTAATTCTGAAGCAGTTATTACTTCAGAGCCTTTTAAATTGCGTGACGACAAATATACATTATTATTTGACGCACCCAACACAAACAGAGATTTTTTGTTTTGTAAGTCTAAAGCTTTCAAAATATTAGTGAAATTTTTAGTCTTTGGCGACTCAAAATTAAAGTCTTCTAAAACAACTAATGACTTCTCGTTTGCTTTTATACTTAATGCAGATCTACGCGCTAAACGCTTTAAGTTCTTATTAAGTTTTATAGAGTAATTTCTTGGTCTTGGTCCGAACATACGTCCTCCACCTCTAAATACTCCAGACTTGATACTACCTGCTCTGGCTGTACCAGTTCCTTTTTGCTTCTTAATCTTACGTGTACTACCAGTAATCTCAGCTCTTTCTTTCGATTTGTGAGTTCCCTGTCTTTGGTTTACTAAATATTGTTTAACATCCAAATATACAGCGTGATTATTAGGCTCAATAGCAAAAACATCGTTAGAAAGGTCTGCCTTTCTACCTGTTTCTTTTCCGTTTATATCTAAAACTGCTACTTTCATTATTTTCTAATCGTTACATAAGCGTTTTTGTGACCTGGCACACAACCTTTCACTACAAGTAAGTTTTTATCTGCAACTACTTTTAAAACTCTTAAATTTTGAACTTTTATTGTGTCTCCACCCATTCTTCCTGCCATCTTCATTCCTTTGAATACTCTAGCTGGATAAGATGCCGCTCCAATAGAACCTGGCGCTCTTAAACGGTTGTGTTGACCGTGAGTAGCTTGACCTACACCACCAAATCCATGACGTTTTACAACTCCTTGGAATCCTTTACCTTTTGATGTTCCTGATACATCAACAAATTCACCTTCTACAAAGTGCTCTACAGTGATTGCATCACCTAACTTGTACTCCTCCTCAAAACCTTGAAATTCTACGATTTTGCGTTTTACAGAAGTTCCTGCTTTTTTAGCGTGACCTAAGTCCGCTTTAGTAGCACTTTTTTCTGTCGCGTCATCGAAACCAAGTTGAATAGCTTCATAACCATCAACCTCTTCAGTTCTGACTTGGGTAACGATACATGGTCCAGCTTCGATTACTGTACATGGAATATTTTTTCCATTCTCATCGAAGATGCTGGTCATACCGATTTTTTTTCCAATTAACCCAGACATTTTAATTTTAGATTTACGATTGTTAATTTTAGATATGTTCTAAAACTCACCAATCAATTATTAATAATTATTTATTTAAAAAATATTCAAGGCTGAAAATACGTTCCAGCCTTGAATTGTATTTTTACCGTTTTTCCTTCGCTCGCAGCTTAGGACATGTTTACTTCCTGTGTAAACAGGAATCTCTTTCACGAGATCCCAAAATAAATTTGGGATAAATTCAACTAAACACTTTCTAAAATGAAAGTGAAGTTTCATTTACTTAAACTTTGATTTCAACCTCTACTCCACTTGGTAATTCAAGCTTCATTAAAGCATCTATTGTTTTAGAAGATGAAGAGTAAATATCTAATAATCTCTTGTAAGAGCTTAATTGAAATTGTTCTCTAGACTTCTTGTTTACGTGTGGTGAACGTAATACAGTGAAAATTTTCTTGTGTGTTGGTAATGGAATTGGTCCAGTTACTACAGCACCAGTACTCTTTACTGTTTTTACAATCTTATCAGCAGACTTATCAACTAAATTGTGATCGTAAGACTTTAATTTTATTCTAATTTTTTGACTCATTTTCTTTAGTTTTAAGCTTCAACGCCTTTTGCTGCTTTAATTACTTCTTCTGAAATATTTGAAGGTGTTTCAGCATAGTGTGAAAATTCCATAGTAGATGTTGCTCTACCTGATGATAATGTTCTTAATGTTGTTACATATCCAAACATTTCAGATAATGGCACGGTAGCTTTTACAGTTTTTGCACCTGCTCTGTCTCCCATGTCACTTACTTGTCCTCTTCTTCTATT
This sequence comes from Pontimicrobium sp. MEBiC01747, assembly GCF_053601635.1. NCBI lineage: Bacteria > Pseudomonadati > Bacteroidota > Flavobacteriia > Flavobacteriales > Flavobacteriaceae > Pontimicrobium > Pontimicrobium sp. MEBiC01747. The sequence continues at coordinate 80,323 of NZ_JBSHNS010000167.1, read as the reverse complement.
TAAATCTCCTACAATATCACCCATGTTTTCTTCTGGAGTGATTACTTCTAGTTTCATTATTGGTTCCATGATTACCGCCTTAGCTGCTTTTGCTGAATTTTTAAATCCTAACTTAGCTGCTAATTCGAAAGATAACTGATCTGAATCCACATCGTGGTATGATCCATCTGTTAATGTCACCTTCATAGCGTCTACTTCGTATCCTGCTAATGGTCCATTTACCATCGCCATTTTAAATCCTTTTTCAATTGAAGGGATAAATTCTTTAGGAACGTTACCACCTTTAATTTCAGACACGAATTCTAATCCTACTTTACCTTCTTCAGCTGGCTCTAATGTAAATACAATGTCTGCGAATTTACCACGTCCACCAGATTGCTTTTTGTAAACTTCTCTGTGTTCTGCACGTCTTGTAATTGCTTCTTTGTACTCTACTTGAGGCTGACCTTGGTTTACTTCTACTTTAAACTCACGCTTTAAACGATCTACAATAATATCTAAGTGAAGCTCACCCATTCCTGATATAATTGTTTGACCTGATGCTTCGTCTGTTCTAGCTGTAAATGTTGGATCTTCTTCAGATAACTTTGATAAAGCCATCCCTAATTTATCTACATCTGCTTTAGTTTTAGGCTCAACCGCGATACCAATTACTGGATCTGGGAAGTCCATAGATTCTAAAACGATAGGATGTTTTTCATCAGACATTGTATCACCTGTCTTAATGTCTTTAAATCCTACTGCCGCTCCAATATCTCCTGCTTCAATAAAATCGATCGCATTTTGCTTATTAGAGTGCATTTGGTATATACGTGAAATACGTTCTTTTTTACCTGAACGGTTATTAAGAATGTAAGATCCTGCATCTAAACGTCCAGAATAAGCTCTAAAGAATGCTAAACGTCCTACAAAAGGATCTGTAGCAATTTTAAATGCTAAAGCTGCAAAAGGCTCATTTACATCTGGCTTACGTATTTCTTCTTCTTCTGTATTTGGGTTAGTCCCTACAATACCTTCCTTATCTGTTGGAGAAGGTAAATAACGACATACAGCATCTAATAAAAACTGTACCCCTTTGTTTTTAAACGCAGAACCACAAATCATTGGAATGATTGCCATATCCATTACAGCAGCTCTAAGTGCAGCATGCACTTCTTCTTCTGTAATAGAATCTTCATCTTCCATAAATTTTTCTAAAAGATTCTCATCGTAAGTTGCCACTTCTTCAATTAAAAGTGCACGGTACTTACGCGCTTCTTCTTTCATATCTTCTGGGATATCGATAACATCAAAAGTTGCCCCTTGAGTTTCATCATGCCATACAATAGCACGGTTTTTCACTAAATCGATAATTCCTTTAAAGTCAGCTTCATCACCAATATTTAATACAATTGGCACAGCATTAGACTTTAACATGTCTTTTACTTGTTGACAAACTCCTAAAAAGTTTGATCCTTGACGGTCCATTTTGTTAACGAAACCAATTCTAGGTACTTTATAGTTATCTGCTAGTCTCCAGTTAGTTTCAGATTGTGGTTCTACACCATCAACCGCACTAAATAAGAATACTAAACCATCTAATACACGTAAAGAACGGTTTACCTCTACGGTAAAATCTACGTGACCAGGAGTATCAATAATATTAAAGTGATATCCTTTTGTATCTGGTGTTGGACTTCCGTTTTCAATTGGAAATTTCCACTCACATGTTGTAGCCGCAGAAGTAATAGTAATACCACGTTCTTGCTCTTGCTCCATCCAGTCCATTGTTGCAGCACCATCGTGTACTTCACCAATTTTGTGAGAAACTCCTGTATAATAAAGAATACGCTCTGTTGTTGTTGTTTTACCAGCATCAATATGAGCCGCAATTCCAATATTTCTTGTAAATTTTAAATCTCTTGCCATTTCTAATTAAAATCTAAAGTGAGAGAATGCTTTATTTGCTTCAGCCATTTTATGAGTATCTACTCTTTTCTTAACCGCTGCTCCTTCTTCCTTAGCTGCTGCTAAAATCTCTGAAGCTAAACGTTGCGCCATAGATTTCTCATTTCTTTTTCTTGAATAGTTTATTAACCATTTCATTGCTGTAGAAACTTTACGGTCTGCACGTATTGGGTTAGGAATTTGAAATGTAGCACCTCCAACTCTACGACTACGTACTTCTACGTGAGGCATAACGTTAGACAGGGCATCTTTCCATATCTCTAATGCTGTTTTTTCTTCATCTGTTTTCTTTGTGTCTACAATATCAATCGCATCGTAAAACACTTTAAAAGCCACTGACTTCTTACCATCCCACATCATCATGTTAACGAAACGAGTTACTAACTGATCGTTAAAACGTGGATCCGGCAAAAGCGGTCTTTTTTTGGCTGCTCTTTTTCTCATGTCTTCTTCTTAAAGTTTTAAAATTACTTCTTAGGGCGTTTAGCACCATACTTAGATCTACGTTGTGTACGACCATCGACACCAGCGGTATCTAATGCTCCACGTACAATGTGGTATCTAACTCCTGGTAAATCTTTTACCCTTCCACCTCTAACCAATACTATCGAGTGCTCTTGTAGGTTATGTCCTTCACCGCCAATGTATGCATTTACCTCGTTTCCGTTTGTTAAACGCACCCTTGCTACCTTACGCATTGCTGAGTTAGGTTTTTTAGGTGTCGTTGTATACACACGAGTACACACACCACGTCTTTGTGGACAAGAATCTAAAGCAGCCGATTTACTCTTCTTGGTTATTTTGGCTCTTCCTTTTCTTACTAATTGTGAAATTGTTGGCATATATATTTATATATAAATTTAATTGACCTCTTCTAAGAGGGCTGCAAAGGTAGTAATTAAAATTAAAAATTCAAATCCTAAAAGATTAATTTTCAGTAGTTTTTCAAAATTACTTAAATCTATATATTATATGTACTGTTTTTGCGTTAGTTTTACAAACCTTAATTTATAAAATTGTAGTGCAAAAAAAATCTCTGTTTTTATTAATCGTTGTTGTTTTTTATTTCAAAACAACTCATTCACAGAATCTAAATCTAGAGATTACTGGAAATGACTCCATTGAAACAAAAGTATTACATTCATACAGCTACAACAAAACTTTAGCGGATTATAATGCCATTACTAGAGAAATTGATTCTCTTAGAAAAACACTTTTTAAAGCTGGTTACATTGAAAACAGGCTATTATCTTTAAAGCGAGCAAATGATAGTTTGTTCACTTCTACCATAGCCCTTAACACAAAGTACGAAACAATAATACTTCATTATAATAATAATGAAATAGACAAAAGCATAACGGATTTAGTCTCAAATGATAATTCAGACACTCATTTTACTATTCCTTTTACTTCCACCGAAAGTGTTTTAAATTTTATTAATTCTGAAATAGCAAAGAAAGGTTTCCCTTTTACCAAACTTAAACTTTCTGAAATAAAAATAAAAGATAGTAAAACACTTGAAGCTAATATTGTTATTATTAAAGATAAGCAACAAAGAGGCCTTGATAAAATTATTATTAAAGGCTATGAAAAGTTTCCTAAATCTTACTTGAAGCGGTTTTTAAAGATTAAACCTGAAACCGTTTTTAATATTGAAGACATAAAAAAAAGGATCCAAACTTTAGACAATTTACGCTTTGCTAATACCATTAAAGAACCCGAGGTGTTATTTACAAACGATTCTACCCATTTATATTTATACATAGAAAAAACTCTCAGTAATACTTTTGATGGTTTTTTAGGTTTTAGTACAAATGAAGAAACAAATAATATAGAGTTTAACGGTTATTTAAATCTAGAATTAAATAATAATTTCAATTATGGTGAGTCCTTTAGGCTTTTATATAAGAGTGATGAAAGCGAACAAAAAAACTTCGAAGTAAGATTAAATCTCCCTTATTTATTTAGCACTCCTATTGGTACTGAATTAGAATTAAACATTTTTAAAAAGGATTCTTCTTTTACAACTATTAACAAAAAAGCTAAGCTTTATTATCAGTTAGACGCAAAAAGCAAAGTATTTCTAGGGATTGACACTACAGAATCTAATAATCTTCTTGATAGCGAAAATTCTTTTAACGTTGATGATTATAAATCAAGGTTTTATATATTAAAATATGATTTTGAAAATAGGCGCAATTACAACAGACTTTTTCAAATTAATTCTCTTGTAAATATTGAAGTTGGTTTTGGAAGCAGAGACTTAAATAATACAACAGAACAACAAACTAAAGTTGCACTGAATGCCCATCATATTTTTAATTTAAATGAAAGCAATAGTATTTTTTTAAGGCTTAATGGCGCCTTACTCACTTCAGATTCTTTTTTAGAAAATGAATTAATTCGTTTTGGTGGCATTAACTCAATTAGAGGATTTCAAGAGAACAGCTTAGCCGCTACTCTATTTGGAGTATTAAATACAGAGTATCGTTACAAATTAAGCAATAGCATATATGTGCATTCTATTATAGATTATTCTAGACTAGAAAATAAAGTCACTGTTCAAAATGAAAATCTATATGGGTTCGGTCTTGGATTTGGTATTATAACTAAAGCCGGGTTACTTAAATTTAATTTTGCTAATGGAAAGACTCAAGATCAAAAATTCAAATTCTCAAACTCTAAGATTCATTTAAGTTTAGTCGCTATTTTTTAAGAATTACTCAAAAAATAACTCTTAATATTAAATTTAACACACAAAACTTTGTTTTATTTAGTTATTATATGTAATTTTTCACTGGACTATTTCACATAAAACCCGAGTTTGATTAATTAAACAATTAATTTAAAGCGAGTTACAATACTATCCCCCTTAACCACCCTTATTATAGTATTGTTTCAAAATCTTATTACATCTTAACTACACAGATTTTGTCTGTTTGTATGCTTACACACCAAATTTTAGCATACAAAACTAGCATTTATACAACTCTATTTATTGTATGAATCAGACTCGAGGTAAAACAGTAAAAACTAATATGAAAACAAAAACTAGTGTAATTTTAACGCTATTTCTAGCGTTAGCTGTGCAATTATCTTTAGCACAAGAAAAAAAAATCACGGGAGTAGTCTCCGATCAAGACGGAATACCCCTTCCCGGTGTTAACATTATTGAAAAGGACACCAGTAATGGTACACAGAGCGATTTTGATGGAAACTACACCCTAGATATTGGTGTAGGAAAAACTATTATTTTCTCTTCTCTAGGCTACAAAACAATAGAGCAAATTGTAGGAGCGTCTAGCGTTATTAATATAACTATGACAGAAGAAGCTTCAGCTTTAGAAGAAATTTTAATTACTGGAGCGGTAGGTATAAAAAGAAAACCAGACGAAATAACAACCGCATACGAAAATGTAAAAGCTGAAGAAATTGTTGCTGCTAACAATCCAGATGCTGTACAATCATTAGCAGGTAAGGTTTCGGGATTACAAATTAACACAACCAATACAGGTGTAAACCCTACAACCTCGATTAGATTGAGAGGAACACGATCTTTATCTGGATCAAACTCTGCATTAGTAGTAATAGATAACGTTATTTCTTCTGCTGGGATTCTTTCAGATTTAGATCCAGAAATTATAGAATCTATCAATGTAATAAAAGGCCCTAATGGTGCTGCCCTTTATGGTTCCAGAGGTGGTAATGGAGTTATAGTAGTTACTACAAAAAAAGGAACCAAAAACAAAGGAAAAGTAAATGTTAGCCTATCTAGCACAGTTACGTTTGAAGACATTGCGTTTTTACCTCAATTACAAGATCGATTCGGAAAAGGTTATTGGGGAGAAATTGATGCTTTCGATCAAGGTTCTTGGGGGCCAGAATACGATGGCTCTTTACAACCTGTTGGCTTACCCTACCCCACTGTTAATGATTTTAGATACGAAAGATACTCTTTTAAAAAAGATAATATAAAAGCATTTTTCGAAACTGGTACTGCTCTACAAAATACAATTACTGTTTCTGGCGGAGATAGCGAAGGTTTTTACTCACTTACAGCTAACAGAAGAAAAACAGATGGTATTATAGGTAGGGATACTTATAAAAAAGATTTTTTTGCATTAAGTGCTGGTAAAACATTTGGAAAACTGTCTCTCTCAGGAAATGCGCGTTTAACTAACGAAGATCAAAATGTTTCTAATGGCGTTTACGCTCAATTATCTCAAGCTCCAAGTGATATAGATATTTCTCAATTTTCATCAGGAAGCAACGCCGATCATTGGACAGCTTTTGGAAACAGCCCTTATTGGGTAAGAAACAACCAAAGAGCAGAATCTAGAAACATTAGAGCAGATTTATCCGCAGAAATTAGCTACAAGTTTAATGACAATATTAGTACTATCTTAAGAAGTAATATTGTAACTAACAGCGGAAACGGTATACAATATGTTAATGATTATGTAGAGACCTATACTGTAACTGGTGATGGTAGGGATATACAATCTACCCTAACAGTAAATAGTAATAATTCGAGAACATTATATACAGATTTAATAACCAATTTCAATTATCAATTAACTGAAGATATTGGTTTAAAATCGTTAATAGGTTTTAATGCTACCGAAGCTAATGCTTTTGGTCAATCTACTAATGGCTCTCAATTAACGCTGCCTGGACTATATACTGTAGAAAATATATCTAACGGAATCAATGTTACTGATTTTACAAGAAAATCCAGACAACAATCTGTATATGTAAATGCAGATTTTAGCTATAAAGACTACTTATTTTTAAACTTAGCAGCTAGGCAAGAATGGGATTCTAGATTACAGTCTCCTGGAAGATCTGTTGAAGATATAGGCTTCTTATATGGTTCTGCTGGAATATCTTTTATACCTACAAAGGCATTTCCTGAGTTAAAAGGAGACATTTTACATAAAATGAAAGTTTCTGGAGGTTATGTAAAAGTAGCTAATATTTCTGCTCTAGGACCTCACGACTTATTCGATACAGGTTTTAGACCTGGAGCATTCCCTTTCCCTAGTGGCGTGAATTCTTTTTTAATTCCCACTACAACATTTGACAATGCAATTGAGCCTGAATTTATTAATACATACGAGATGAATATTAATTTAGAGTTCTTAAGACGTAAAGGCACACCTCGAATTACTTTAGATGGTAGCTATTCATTTTACACAAACAACAACCAAATACTAAGTGCTTCAGTTTCTAGCGCAACTAGTGTATTTAGCGCTGGTATAAACGTAGGAAAAACAGAAACTAATGCTTATGAGTTAGATTTAGGATTAACTCCTATTAAGTCTGATGATTTTAGATGGGATTTAAATGTTAGTTATGCTTCACAAAAAACAATAGCAACTAAAATAACTGACGATTCTGACACATTAGGAGCTGGTTCTCCAGGCATATACGCTATACAAGGTCAAGAATTTCCTTTAATACAAGGTAGTGCATACGAAAGAGATGAACAAGGAAGAGTCCTTATAGATGCAAATGGGGTTCCAAGAATAGCTTCTGGTTTAAAAGTTTTAGGTAAAACAACACCAGATTATATTCTAAATTTTGGTACAGAGATTACTTATAAAGGATTTAGATTAAGCGCTACTGCAGATTACAGAACTGGCCATGTTTTCTATTCTGGAATATACAACAACTTAACAGGACAAGGGCGCTCGTTTATAACCGCAGAAAATGGCAGAGGACATTTTATTTTCCCAAACTCATCTGTAGCTGGTTCTGGTGTTTCAAATACAACCGTATTAACTGGTCCATCATATAGTGCTTCAAATCCATATAGAGCATATCAATCTTTTATACAAAGTCCAAACTTTTTAGGAGTTGATGAAAACTTTATTTTAGATGCAACAGCTTTTAAACTTAGAGAAGTTGCATTAAGCTACACCTTACCTAGTGAGTGGTTAGAAAGCACATTTATTAATGGACTTTCACTTGGTGTAAGCGGAAGAAACTTACTTGTAGTCACACCAAAAGAGAATAGAGGTTATAATGATCCTGAAATTGGATCTGGAATTGGTGGATTCGGACAAACTCCTCCTACCAAATTTTACTCAATGAATGTAAAACTTAATTTCTAGAAAAATGAAACAAATAAATACCATATACAAAATCTTTCTAATTGCAATTGTTATCTCAATTTCAACAGCATGTGAAGACGTTTTAGTAAACGAAGATCCCAACGGCACAGTCATTAACGAACTCTCACCAGAAGTTATACTCCCTGGAGCGCAAACAGTTCCTGCCGCTGTACTTATGACACGAATGAATGAATTAGGAAACACTATGATTGCCACATGGTCTGGAAACACCCAACAAATTCAAGCACCCTATTTTAGTGAATTTCAATTTCAACTATCTACAGATTTTTATAGCGATATCTGGGATGGCTTAATGGCTAGAACCGGTAACCTAACCCAAATAATCAATACAGAAATACCAGGCAATTACGATTATCATAAAGGTGTTTCTAAGATATATAGAGCATTTTTCTTCCAATATTTAGTTGATTTATATGGAGATATTCCATTTTCCGAAATTCATCAAAGAGGTGGAAATCTATTTCCTAAGTATGATAAGCAAGAAGAAATATACATCTCATTAATTACTCAAATTAACGATGCTATAGATCAAATAAATACTACAAATGCAGCTTCAGTAATTCCTTTAGGATCAAATGATGTTATAATGAATGGCAATATAGATAAATGGATTAGGTTTGGAAACAGTCTTAAATTAAGAATGTTATTACGTATAAACGATTATGCAGTAGCTAATCCTAACGAAAATGATATCCTAGCATTTGTTAATAGTGAATTTGTAAAACTAAATGATCCTAGCACTAACTTTCTTGGTATAGGAGATGATGTTACTATAAATCCTGGTTACGCAGACCAAGCAGGAAGAATGAATCCGTTTGCAGCTACATTTGGCTATAACCCTGGTGAATTTGGAAATGATGCCAGTGCAACATTTTCTAATAGAAGAGCTGGCCCAACAACTTTTTTAGTTGAATTCTTAGATGGCACAACCACAAATGTAATAGATAATAGATTAAATAGACTTTACGCGCTTAGAGGTTCGCAAATCACAATACAAGGAAATACTCAAGGAGGTAATGGACAGCCTTCTCGTATAGGACCAGGTTTGTTATCTTCTCCCGATCAAGATGGTTATATTATGACAGCTTCAGAATCTCTATTCTTACAATCTGAAGCAGTACATAAATCACTTTTAAATAGTGGAGATGCAAAAGGATTGTTTCAATCTGCAATTACAGCTTCTTTCAATAGACTTGGAGCTACTTTAGGTAGTTATCTTACAGATTCTAATACTGTAGATAAAATTGGTTGGGATGGCACTTCAAATAAGTTGGAAGCAATTATCACTCAAAAGTGGCTTGATCTAGGAGGAACTAATGGTATAGAAACATGGATAGAATTTACAAGAACAGGATTTCCAAGCAATATGCCGCTTCCAGACATTGCTACTAGACCTAGTAGGCCAAATAGATTATTATACCCTACTTCTGAATATACTGGAAATTCTCAAAATGTAAATGCATTTAATCAAACCGTTGAATCTGCATTTAACACCAAAGTGTTTTGGGATCTATAAATAAAAAATAAAATCATGAAAAAAATAAAATTATTACTCATTATATTAATAACGTCTTCTTTGACATCCTCATGTCTTGTAGACGATGAGCAATCACAACAAGAAGTTAATCAAGCAAACACTCCTATTGTTGTAGGTTTTACAGAATCGGTAGTAACTATAAGTCATTTTTCAGACATAGGTACTATTGAAAACATAATCCGAATGTCGTTTCTAGGAGGCGGGAAAGGTTTCGCTGAAACAGATTTAAATATTCCTTTTACTATTGACCCTGCAAGCACAGCACAACAAGGTGTAGAATTTAATTTAAACACATCTAGCATAACGCTTCCAGCTCAAAGAGATTTTGGAGAGTTAATACTAAATGTCAACACTGGTAATTTCAATCCAGACTCACCTACAGAACTTATATTAAACTTAACACCAGAAGATATTGCAGAAACTACAGATGCTCAGCAATCTATAAAACTAATATTCATAGGGTGTCAATCTGGTATTGCTGGGACATATACAAACCCCGATTTACCATCTGGAGCAGGAGGTGTTACTAATTTCACAGAAACTGCACCTAACAATTTCATTTTTACGATGCCATTTTTAGGTACTGGCGGCGGTGTCAACCCTATTTCTATGACATTAGTTGATATTTGTGGAGATATTACACTTACTGGTTGGCAATTTGACACAGCATTATCGGGCAATGTATCGCTTAACAATACAACAGGTGAAATAACAATAGACAATTTAATCATTTATAATGGTGCTACTGTAGATCCAGATGATGTTTGGTTCGACTTAGGCAGTTCTACATATACACCTCAATAAAAACAACTATGAAAAATATTATAACAAAATTTATGACACTAACAGCTTTTGCTGTTATTGCTATCTCATTATACTCTTGTGAAGATGATGATACACTAGAAAAGAAAGGCAAACCTAAATTAGTACTTCAAAACAACACAGTTACAGTTACAGAAGGTGAAACTGCTGTTTTTAATATGGTATTAGATTATGCTGTTGACACAAAAATAGACCTTAGAATAGATGTCTTAGATGAAAACAATAATCCTATACCAGTTGGAGAAGTATTAAATGGAAATGGTTTTAACTTATTCGACCTTGACAATATCGATTTCCCTATTCACCCAAATGAAGCTAATTTTCAAGTAGCTCCATGCAGTGAGTTATCAGGTACAATGTTTAGAAGTTGGTTTGGAGGAGGAGAATTCTCGTTTGGATATTTAGGCGGTTCAGGCTATTACACCTGTTATGAACCATTTCAAGAGAATTTGCAATTAAACATAAAAACCAAAGGAGACTTAATAGATAATGGAGCTAGGTCTGTTAAATTTAGAATATCATCTACGTCTAATTTAGAAGCAATTATAGATGAAATTATAACAGTTAATATAGAAGATGCTCCTGTAGAAGATTTAATTATGAATCTTAAATGGGACGGAAACTATTTAGGAACCACAGACCCTTGCGATGTAAATAATGGTATAGATATGGATTTAGAACTATATTTAGATGGTACTTTCGTAGCCTTTAGCTATAATGATTGCCCAGAATCTATAACAATCCCTGCAAATGCTCCTGATGCTCTTTACAGAATAGACGCAAGCTTATGGACAACAAATGGAAACATGGCGAGCGGTAATATTCCTGCTATTTTAGAATTTAACAAAGCTGGAGCCTTTAATAATCAACAAGATCTTTCTAGCTTATTCATAATAAATAATGGAGGCCTTAATGATGGAAACACCAATGCTATAACATCTTTCTTTATCGAAAAAGAAGGAGCAACATATATTATTAAAGATCCAAATGCTGTTTTAGTAGCATCTGGAAAAACGTTACAATCCATTTCTATTGAAGAAAAGAAAGATTTAAAAGAAAAATAAGCATCTTAATTTAGCCTTTATAGCTAAATAAGACTCAATTTTATCAATACCCCCAAAAGTTAAATACTAATTTGGGGGTATTCTTTTTCATAAAATTTACATAAAACTTGCTCAATAAAGACCTTTGACTATAGTTATTTGAAAATGCTAATAAAACTACTATCCATTTTTAGCACTTATTAGCATAAAAACCCTTAATAATGACAGCTATTCAGAATAACCTGTAGAGTTTTAAATTATTTTCAAAACTTTAACAAACCCTAAATAGCATTAGTTTTAGGCGTATTATTGATGCTTATTGCTAAAATTAACACTCGATATCAAAAAAATGTACTAAAAAAATTGTTTTATTAACATTAAATTAGGATTTTTGGCCTAGACTAATTCAAATAAATTATAAAATGAAAACAAAGTTTAGTGGAATTTTAACGCTATTTCTAGCGTTTGTTGTGCAACTAACGTTCGCACAAGAAAAATCAATTTCAGGAACGATATCCGATGAAAACGGATTACCGATGCCTGGAGTAAGTGTTCTTGTTGTTGGTACAAGTAACGGTACACAAACAGATTTTGATGGTAATTACTCATTATCTGCAAGTACAGGAGATGTTATACAATACTCTTCTATAGGTTACAAGACTGTAGATAAAACAGTAGGAGCATCAAATAATATCAGTTTTGGTATGGAGGTTGATGTTACAGCTATAGATGAAGTTGTAATTACAGCACTTGGTATTAAAAGAAAGAAAGATCAAGTAACTTCTGCTTATCAAGAAGTGAAAACAGAAGAATTAGTTAAAGCTAACAACCCTAGTGTTGTTAATGGTTTAGCTGGTAAAGTATCTGGTTTACAAATTACACAAAACTCTAATGGTGTAAGTGGAGGAACTAGAATCGTTCTTCGTGGAGACCGTTCTATATCTGGTAATAACCAAGCATTAGTAGTTATTGATGGTGCTATATCTAGTACTACTTTCTTAAATGCAATAGATCCTAACCAAATTGAAACTGTAAACGTTATCAAGGGTGCTGCCGGTGCTGCATTATATGGTTCACAAGGATCAAATGGTGTTATCGTTGTTACGACTAAAAAAGTAACTAAAGGAGAAAAAATGACTGTTAGAATAAGTAGTTCTTTAGATATCGAAACAGTTGCTTTTGTTCCTGAAAAACAAACAAGATACGGACAAGGATGGGATTTAGGAAATGGTTTTGAAAACGTAATCTATGAAAATGGAGGATGGGGACCAGAATTCGATGGACAAATTGTTCCTGTAGGTTTACCACAAGCTGATGGTACATTCATTACTGCTCCTTACTCTTCAAGAGGAAGTGATCATGTTAAAGAATTCTTTAGCACTGGTTTAACTAGACAAAATTCTTTCTCTGTTTCTTCAGGAAACGCTGACGGTTACTTAACTCTTGGTGGAAGAAATGTAAGACAAGGATTTATCATCCAAGGTGATGATCGTAAAAGAAATACTTTTACTTTTAACGCAGGTAAAACTGCTGGTAAATGGTCTGCATCTGCTAACATAATTTACACTAACACTACTGTAGAGAGACATAACGGAAACTTATATACTCAGTTATTACAATCTGCAACAAATATTCCTATTGAAAGTTTTGCTAATTCAGGAAATGAAGGACACTGGAATGCTTATTTCACAAACCCATACTGGAACTTAGTAAACCAAAGATCTAAAGGTGAAAGTAATAATATTAGTTTAGGTGGTGAGTTAGGCTTCCAAGTAAATGATAACATTTCTTTAAAATTATTAAGTAATGCTAGAATTAACGATGGTAGTGGATTAAGTTACCAAAATGCATATGTTGAGCCTCAAGAAATTAGAGATAACACAGGTGCTGACAGATCATTAGGAGATAATTTCTCTTACAACAACTCAAGAAGTTCTCAGTACTATACTGATTTATTTATTAACTTAGATTACATGTTAACTGAAGATATTTCTTTTGCAGCTAACTTAGGGGTTAACAACCAATACTTTAAGAGTAGCTTTGCAGGAGTTGGAGGTTCTGGATTAACTATACCTGGTATCTATTCTTCATTTAACATTAATGATTTAAATAATACTACTCCTTCAGATAATAGATCTACAAGATCAAGAATTGCAGCATTTGCAAACTTAGATTTCGGATATAAAGATTTCTTATTCTTAAATATAACAGGAAGAAATGACTGGACTTCAGTTTTAGCTAAGTCTAACCAATCTTTCTTCTACCCTTCTGCTAGTTTAGCGTTTGTTCCTACAAAGGCTTTTGAAAACTTTGGAGGTGATGTTTTAAATTACTTAAAATTAACTGCTGCTTACGTAAAAGTAGGTAATGATGGTGGAATTGGAGCATATGCAATACAGCCAACATTTAACCAAGCACCAGGTTTCCCAATTGGAGGACAAAACTCTTTTGTTGTTGACCAAACAATTACAGATCCATTATTAGAGCCTGAATTTTTAACAACTCAAGAATTTGGTCTTAATGCAGGATTCCTTAAAGATAGAATTACATTAGATGCTAGTTACTCTGTATTCCAAGGAGATAACCAAATTACAGGAGTTGCAGCATCTGCAGCATCTGGAATTAACAGATCAACAATTAACATTGCAGAAACTAAAGGTCAAGCTTTAGAATTTGATTTAGGTGTTAAAGTAATCAAAACAGAAGATATTAACTTTGATGTAAATATTGGATATAGTACTACTAAAAATGAAGTATTAGCTGTTACTGATCAAGTTGATCAAGTATCTTTAGGTGGTTTCACAGGTTTTGCTGAAGTTTTTGCTATCAAAGGAGAGCAATTCCCAGTAATTCAATCTAACTATTATGAAAGAGATCCTCAAGGACGTGTTTTAATTGACCCATCTAATGGTAACCCAATTGAAGCTTCTGGACTTAAAATAATGGGAAGAACTACACCTAAGCATATTGTAAACTTAAATACTTCTTTTAGATATAAAGGATTTACATTATCTGCAACAATGGACTACAGAACTGGTCACGTATTTTACTCAGATACTAAATCTAACTTAACTTGGTCAGGTCACGCAGTAGAAACAGCTCAAGGTGGTCGTGGTGCTTTCATATTCCCTAACTCGGCAATAGAAACATCTCCAGGAGTATATGAAGCTAATACAAGTGTTCCTTCTGCTAGTACAGGAGCAGGTTCTTACATTAACTTCTTTGGTAACTACAGAAACGTAGGTGAAAACCACGTATTAGATGCAACTGCATTTAAAGTAAGAGAATTAACTTTAAGCTATGATGTTAATAAAGATTTCTTTAAAAACACTTTTATTACAGGTCTTAAAATAAGCGCTACAGCTAGAAACCCAATTACTATTTTACCATCTGAAAACAGAGGATATGGTGATCCAGAATCAGGTTTCTCAACTGGTAACGCACAAGGTATTACTACACAAGGGGGTAACTTACCTCCAACTAGAACTTTTGGTTTAGGACTTAACTTAACATTTTAATAAAAATTGAAAAAGATGAAAAAATATTTAAAAACAGGACTATTCCTATTTGCTTTAGGTTTATCTGTTGTTTCATGTGAGAGTACATTAGATATAAATCAATCTGAAGTAACGGCAACAACAGACTTAGTTAGTCCAAAATTACTTTTAGCTGGAGCTATTCAAGCCCCAAGAGCTAGATATGAAGTAACAACCAGCGAACTGGGTAGTATATTAATGCAACAGTGGGGTGGTGATATTAATAACGTAACTGGAGGTTTTCAAGATGAGTTTAGATTAAACTTCACTCAAAATTTCACACCAGGATCTATTATATGGAGAGATTTATTTAGAGGAATGGGAACATTCCAAGCGATCATTGATAATCCAGATTCAGCTTTTAATAATTACAAAGCGATCTCTATGATTAATAAGTCTTATTACTTCCAAGTATTAACAGATTTATATGGAAATATACCTTACTCTCAAGCTTTACAGTTTGGATTAAATATATCTCCTGCTTATGATGATGCTCAATCTATCTACAGAGATTTAATAGTACAATTAGATGCAGCTATTGCAATTTTAGAAAACTCAGGTGATTATCTTCCAGTTGGAACTGAAGATACTGTATTTAATGGAGATGCTAATGGTTGGATTCAAGTAGCAAATACTTTAAAATTAAGAATTTTATTAAGACAATCTGAATTAGCTGGTACAGATGCTGAAACTGCAACTTATTTAACAGAGCAATTTGCAGCATTATCAACTAACTTTTTAACAACAGATGCAACATTAAATCCTGGTTATGCTGCTGCTGCAGGTCAACAAAACCCGTTTTGGAATAACTATGGAACAACTGCTACAGGTGAACCAACTTTTGATAACGACTTCATTGTACCATCAGACTACATGGTTAAGTTCTTAAGAGGTGAAGCTACTCAAGATGGTGTTGCTACTGGTACTTTAGATCCAAGATTAGTAAGAATGTATGAGCCAGTAGGTGATCCAGCTGAAGGTTCATATACTGCTGGAGATATTAATGGTGTTGTTCAAGGAGCAACTTCTGGTCCTGAATTTTCTGAATTAGGTCCTGGATTAAGATTCTCTGCAGAACAAGATAGTTATTTCTTTACTGCTGCTGAAAGTTTCTTCTTACAAGCTGAAGCTGCTCACAAAGGTTACATCACAGGTAATGCACAAGCTTTATTCCACAGTGGAATTACTGCTTCATTTAACTTACTTGGTGCAACTGGAGCTGCTGCTTACATCGGTTCAACAGAAAATACTAATTTAGTAGGTTGGTCTGGTTCTTCTAATAAAATAGAAGCTATAATGACTCAGAAATGGATTGCTCTTTGTGGAATTAATGCTATTGAATCATTTATTGATTATAACAGAACTGGTTTTCCAGCTGTTCCTTTATCTTTAATTGCAGAACAATCTCAATTACCATATAGAATGTTATACCCAGCATCTGAGTATTCAACAAATTCTGCTAACGTTCCTAATCAACCATCTTCTGAGGCTTTCTCTAGCAAGATTTTCTGGGATGTTAACTAACAAAAAAAAATGAAAAATATGAAAAATTTTAAAAAATTATCAGTACTGTTACTAGCTGCGCTAGTGAGTGTGTCGTGTATTGTAGACGACGAAAATGACAATGGATTCCAATCTAGTATTTACACTGTAGGATTCGCTCAAAAAACTGCTACAAACAGTTATTTCGCTGACGAAGGTGTTGTTACAAAAGAATATCCTGTAAACCTTTTAGGAGGTCAAAGTGGGACATTACCATCTGGAGATATAACAGTAAACTTTGCAGTTAATACTGCATTATCAACTGCTACAGAAGGTGTTGAATTTGATTTACCATTACCAGGTACTCTTGTTTTACCACAAGGTTCAACTTTTGTTCAGTTTCCTATAAACATAAACACAGGAAGTTTTGATTCAGAAACACCAACTTCAGTTTTTATAGATTTAACATCTAATCAAGCTGGTACACAGATATCTGATATTAACAAAACTATTGAAATAAAATTTGTAGGTTGTTTAGCAACTATAGATCAATTCTCTTATTCATTAAGATTTGATTACACTAATTTAGATGGAGATTTATTACAATACAATGCTAATGATGTTCATACCTTTACTGGTACTGGTGTTCCAAATAGTTTCTTATCTGATAGTACTCCACCATGGGGACCAAATGGATTATTTACGCCTTTAGCACCACCTGCTGATAGAAATGGATATATTATGGATGTTGTTTGTGGAGATGTATTTATTGTATCTCAGAACTTAGGTAATTTCTACTCTAACACGGTTGAAGGTAGAGCTGGTTCTACTAATCCTGCTGGATATGTTGATGAAATTACAGGTGATATACATGTAACTTTTGATGTATGTGCTTCTGGAAGCTGTAGAAAATTAGATAACGTAGTATATACTAGATTATAATTTAAAAATGAAAATCATGAAATTAAATAAAATAACACTTTTAACATTCATAGCTTCAGCTTTTATGTTAACATCTTGTGTAGATGACGATTTAGATGGTTTAGACGCTCAGCCTAAACCTACTGCTACTACTTCAGTGACAGCTTTAACTGTTCTTGAAGGGCAGTCTGATGTAATTCCTTTTACACTTAGTAGAGCTCTTTCTGTACCTTCTCAATTTAAAATTGAACTTGTAGGAGGAAGCGGAACTCAAGACGATATCTCTAGTGGAGATCAAGATACTGATGCAGATACAGGAATTCCTCATGTAGGTTTTGAAATTACTGTTCCTGCTTATGTTAGTACTTTTGACATCCCTGTATCAGCAATGCTTGATACGAACTGTGAGTCTGATGAAAACATTCAGCTTAAAATAACTGCTGCTGGAGTAAGAACTGCTATAACTCCATCTAGTAATGGGTATCTTATCGATTTAACTATTCCTAATGTACCAACATGGAAAATTGTTGGTAACGATAGTTACGGAGATGGTTGGAATGGAGCATCTATTGATGTTACTGTAGATGGTACAACAACTAGTTACGCTGTTGAAGGAGATACAGAAGAATTCTTTATCCCGATCCCAACAGGTTCTACTTACTCTTTTGCTTTTTCAAGTGGAGACTGGGATGGTGAAATCACTTACGAAATCACTGATCCAAACGGAAACGTTTTTAATGGAGGACCTTCTCCTGCAGTTGGAGAAATAACTAGTGGTACTAGTAATGGATGTTCTAACTAAGAAAACCATTAAAATATAAATGTAAAAACCACCTCAATTGAGGTGGTTTTTTTATTTTTACAAAAAACTGGAAATGAAAAAAATATTATGCTTATTAGTTATACTATCTTTTAATAGTTTGCATGCACAAAATACAGTTGGTGTTATAACAAATGAAAATAGCTCCTATGATGGCCTTACTCTTTTTACACCTGTAAGGTCTACAGAGACTTATTTAATAAACAATTGTGGTGAAGTAATAAATCAATGGTCTAGTACTGTAACAGCAGGAAACGCTGTATACTTATTAGAAAATGGAAATTTACTACGTGCTGGTAAAATTGCCAACGCCGATATTACTTTTGGAGGTGTTGGCGGTAAGGTAGAACTTTATGATTGGGATGGAAATTTATTATGGGAATATACCTACTCCAGCCCAACAGTTTCTCAACACCACGATGTGTTCCCTCTTCCTAACGGTAATATATTAATGTTAGCAGTTACCACCATGGATATGAATGAAGCCATAGAAGCGGGAAGAGATCCTTCAAAATTAGCAGAAAACAAATTGTTTAATGAACAAATACTAGAGTTAGAACCTGTTGGTACAGATCAAGCAAATGTTGTTTGGGAATGGAATATAAAAGACCATTTAGTACAAGATTTTGATGCTACAAAAAGTAATTTTGGTGTTATCGCAGATAACCCACAATTATTAGATATTAATTTTTTAAACTTATCAACCTCCAATGCAAATTGGTTACATGTTAACTCTATTCAATATAATGAAACATTAGACCAGATCGTTTTAAGTTCTCGTAATTTAAGTGAAATTTTTATAATAGATCATTCTACAACAACTGTTGAAGCTGCATCAAATACTGGAGGAACATATGGTAAAGGAGGAGATTTTTTATATAGATGGGGCAACCCAGAATCGCATGATAAAGGGACTGCCGCAGATAGAACTTTAGATGGACAACATTATCCTCACTGGATACCAGATGGGTTAACAGACGCTGGTAAATTGATGATCTATAACAACGGTAATACAACCTCTGCTTCTTCAGTAGACATAATTGCACCTGTAACGTCTGCGCCTGGTGTCTATGTCTTTGACGCAACAAATGGTTATGGTCCAACTGCAGCCGAATGGCAATACATGGCTACACCTCCTACTGATTTTTTCTCTGCTATACTATCAAGTGGCCAAAGATTACCCAATGGTAATACTTTAATTTGTGATGGTGATTCTGGTTATTTCTTTGAAATCGATTCTAGTAATAATATTGTATGGGAGTATATAAATCCTGATACTGTTTCTGGTATTGTATCTCAAGGAGACACAGCAACACAGAATATTGTATTTAGAGCTTTTAAATACCCAATGGATTATTCTGGTTTTACAGGAGTAGATTTAACACCAGGAACACCTATTGAATTAAATCCATCTGATTGTAATCTTTTGAGTGTAACTGAACATGATTTATTAAATGCATCTACTAAACTGTATCCTAACCCTGTAGAAAATATTTTAAATATTAATTCTAAAAATACTATCGAAAAAGTTGAAGTATACAGCATACAGGGTCAATTAATGGCTACATACTTAAATCAAACTAGTATAGATTTAAATACTATTAAACCTGGTATTTATTTACTAAAATTATACTCTAATAAGAGTTTAATTACTAAAAAAATTATTAAGCAATAAAAATCTTTTTAGTATTATACATAGAAGAGGCTGATTTTTTCAGTCTCTTTTTTTATACCTTTGCTTCAATGGAAAAAAATACTCAAATTTTTGGTTTAAGGGCAGTAATAGAAGCTATTAATGCTAAGCAGTCTATAGATAAGGTATTTCTACAAAAAGGAATTAAAGGCGATTTATTTTCAGAACTAGAGTCCTTAATAAAACTAAAAGGCATTAATTTTTCTTATGTTCCTGCAGAAAAACTAAATAGATTAACTAAAAATAATCATCAAGGTGCTGTTGCACAAATTGCTCCAATTCCTTTTCATGATTTAGAAACACTAATAGAGGATATATTAAAAACCAATGCTACTCCTCTATTTTTACTGTTAGATCAATTAAGTGATGTTAGGAATTTTGGGGCTATTATTAGAACTGCTGAATGCACAGGTGTTCATGGAATAATAGTGCAAAAAAAGGGTGGTGCTCCAGTAAATGGTGATACTATTAAAACAAGTGCGGGTGCTGTTTTTAAAGTTCCTATTTGTAAAGTAGACCATATTAAAGACGCTATGTTCTTGCTACAAGCCTCGGGGATTAAGGTAATAGCTGCTACAGAAAAAACTAATAATACTCTTTACGATGTTTCATTCAAGGAGCCTTGTGCTATAATAATGGGCTCTGAAGGTAGAGGTATTAACCCTTCTGTATTAAAATTGGCAGATGCAAAGGCTAAATTACCTTTACTAGGCGATATTGAGTCATTAAATGTATCTGTAGCTTGCGGAGCTTTCCTTTATGAGGCTGTTAGACAACGCTTATAATTCTTTTTTATTTTCTTTAAAGTTATAACTCACTTTTACAGAACTAGTAGTAGTCTCTGAGTTTTCAAAATTATTTTCACTCAACTCGTTATCGTCTGGCTCTAGCTTTTCAATAAAATTTCCGTTTTCGTCAAAATGTTTTAAGAACTCATCGTCTTCTTCTTTATAATCTTCTCTTTCCCAAACATATTTCTTAGGTTTAGCTATTTCTTTTCTAAAAAATAAGGCAAATAACAATCCTGCAATTAATCCTCCTGTATGTCCTTCCCAAGATATCTTTTCATCTATAGGAAGCGCGTAAACAAACATGCTTCCGTATATAAATATTACTAATAGAGAGAGAGCTATTAAACGATAATGTTTTGCAAAAATACCTTTAAAGAAATTAAAACTAAATAACACGTATATTAATCCACTAGCTCCAATATGGTATGATGGCCTTCCTATTAACCATGTAAAAAAACCTGAAAGCAAAATACCATATATAATGATTTTCCAGGCTATATTTCTATAGAAATAAAATAATGCAGATGATAGTACAAATAATGGTATTGTATTAGAGTATAAATGTTTTAATCCAGAATGTATGAATGGACTAAAAATAATACCTCTTAACCCTTTCACCGTTTGCGGGTAAATACCATACTTATTAAATCTATAACCAAAACGTACTTCGAAAATAAATACTGTCCATATTAGCAGTACAAAAAGTAATGGATAAAGTATGACTTCTTTAGAAAACTTAAAAGATTCTTGCTGCTTTTTCATAGGTTAGTTAGTATAACAAATTATTATCCAATAATTCTTTTTGTGCTAGAATGGCAGATAAAACATAATGCTCTTACAAATTTTTAGTTCTACGACTCTTAATTTTTATAATAATTGCTTTAATTTTGTTCTATGAATGCACCTTTAGCTGAACGATTAAGACCAAAAACTTTAGAAGATTATATTAGCCAAACTCATTTAGTTGGTGAGTATGGTACGTTAACTAAGCAAATTGAGCAAGGCTTAATTCCTTCTTTAATTCTCTGGGGACCTCCAGGAATTGGAAAAACTACTTTGGCTAATATTATAGCTACTGAGTCTAAAAGACCTTTTTATACTTTAAGTGCTATTAGTTCTGGTGTTAAAGATGTTAGAGAAGTCATTGAAAAAGCTAAAAGTAGTGGAGGTTTATTTACTACTAAAAATCCTATTCTTTTTATAGATGAGATACATCGTTTTAGTAAATCGCAACAAGATTCTTTATTACAAGCTGTAGAAAAAGGTTGGGTTACATTAATTGGTGCTACTACAGAGAACCCGAGTTTTGAGGTTATCCCTGCTTTATTGTCACGATGTCAGGTATATATATTAAAGCCTTTTGATAAAAAGGATTTAGAATTGCTTTTAATGCGTGCTATAAAAGAGGATGAGTTGCTTTCTAAAAAAACAATAATATTAAAAGAAACCGAAGCTTTATTGCGTCTTTCCGGGGGTGATGCTAGAAAATTATTAAATATTTTCGAGCTTGTTATAAACTCTGAAAACACAGATAAGGTCACTATTACCAATGAACTAGTTTTAAACAAAGTACAGAACAATACAGTACGTTATGATAAAACTGGTGAACAACATTATGATATTGTTTCTGCTTTTATAAAATCTATTCGTGGCAGTGATCCCAATGCTGCTGTATATTATTTAGCTAGGATGGTAGAGGGTGGCGAAGATGTAAAATTTATTGCTAGGCGCTTACTTATTTTAGCTAGTGAGGATATTGGAAACGCTAACCCTACTGCTTTGGTAATGGCGAATACTACTTTTCAAGCTGTCTCTACTATAGGATATCCAGAATCGAGAATAATTTTAAGTCAATGTGCTACATATTTAGCTTGCTCTCCTAAAAGTAATGCAGCATATATGGCCATTGGTACTGCACAACAATTGGTTAAAAATACGGGAGACTTGCCTGTTCCTTTATCTATTAGGAACGCACCTACTAAACTTATGAAAGAAATTGGTTATGGTGAGGCGTATAAATACTCTCATGATTACGAAAATAATTTTGCTAATCAGGAATTTCTTCCTGAAGAAATAAAAAACACAAAATTATACGAACCTGGTAATAATGCCCGTGAAAATGCACAGCGTCAGTTTTTAAAAGCACGTTGGAAAGAAAAGTACGGGTATTAAAACTTAATATTTAAGTTCTTTTTTTCTAATCTATTTCCTTTTTGCTCAGCAATTACCCACCCTGTATCGACTTTATATATTACAGCATCTCTTCCTTTTACTATAAAAATATGTTCTTGCCCAGAAGCGTATAGGGTATATACAACCTTAGGTGTTGTATCTACTAATTGAAATCCTGTGTTTGTAGGTTGCGCGTATAATACATCTTTATTAAATGTTTTAATGTTGTCTTTTTTAATCTCTTTTTCTACTTCTTTTTCAATTGGCTTCTTTACCTCTGTTTTTACTTGCTCAACTACTTTTACTTTCTCCTCAACTGCTTTTAAAGATTTAATTTCTTCTTTTAATCTTTTAATTTCTTCTTCTTTTTTAGTCTCTGCTTCTGCCATTGCTAAAGTCTTTTCATTTGGCTCATATTTATAGTTTAAATCTTTAAACGAATTAAAAGCAGCGCGGATAGCATTATTGTATGCTACTGCATATTTTTTCTCTCTTGAAGTACCTTCTAATGATGTATAAACAACTTCTCCATTACAATTTTTAAGTTCTACTTTTAGTTTTGTTTTAAACATTCCAGAATTACTTAACACATCTGCCTTTAATGCTAAGCAACTATTTTTTACAATTTCCTCAGGCAATTTGTCTTCTTCCATTACAGCTATAAAGCCATTTTTTTGAAATAAGTATTGAGTTAAAGAATTTAGCCTATATTGATCTGCTTCTTTTAAAAACTCAAATTTATTAGGTACAATAACATACTTATATTCATTTAAACTAACTTGAGCAGGTAATAATGAGATTATAAAAAAAGCCAGCAAGGCAAAAATTGTTTTATTTGTTTTCATTTTTTGTAAAAATATAATTGAATCCTACTTGTAAAGATAAGCTTTGTGCTTGTGCTAAGTTCTGAAATTTTAATAAATTATCTGCCATGGCATAAAAATTTACGTTTCCTAAATGTGCTGACAGTCCTAAACCAATATTAGAACTTGAGTAAGAATCTGCTGTGTATGTTGCTTTTAATCGTAATTGCCTAAAGATTTTTTTATAGTAAAAGGCTGTTAATGCTATTTGCGGCTGCTTTGGTCTATTAATCATAAATAGTTGAACTCCTAAAGCATTAGCATAGCCATCTTTGTTAGATTTACAATCGCATATTTCTTTGTTATTTCCTCCAAATGCATATTTTACAGCTGCATTTAACTTTAATGGTCTCCATGTTGTGTAGGCTTGATTATCTTTTTTTAATTCAAATAAATTATCATATTGGTTAGCTATTTCGTCCCAATATTCTTGCGCAGTTTGTTCACCGTTACTTCCCGAAAAAAGCGGGTTAATTCCCTCAAATTCGTAACGCCCTCTTAGACTATAATTTTCTACATCCTTTTTATGCCTAATAAAACCTATATCTTGTATACTTGCATCTAATGTTAGATTATTTTTAAATTTATAGGTAAACCCTATATCTAAACCTAAGCCTAAATTACCACCAAATAGGATTCTCTTTTTTATTGTTGAAATATCATTATTAACTTCAGAATTATTATCATTTATTAAACTAGATAAGCCTGAAGTTCTAGCTTCTAATCCTAAACTAAAAATATGCCTGTAAAAATTTTCTGTTCCTGGTACTGTTACAAATGTTCCTGTATTTCTAGTCGAGTTTATATTAATAATACTGGAATATATTTTGCCTCTAGCTCCTATTGTAAACTTTTTATTTATTTTTTTATTGTACCCTAAATGAAAAACAGAAATCAATTCTCCACTTGCATTTAAATCTCCCAAATTAAATTTTCTGTTAATATTATTATAGTTTCCTTCGTAAGCCAAAACAGCATAGTCCTTAGGAAAATATACAAAAACATCTAACTCTTCGTATAAACCAAAAGATAGGTATTTATTTTTTTCATAACCATTACCAAAAGCAAAGCCTCCAGATAATATTTCTAATTGTTGGTTTATAGCAAAAACATCTTTATTATCCATACTATATACTATATCTTTTAATTTAGAATTAAAGTCTCTACCGTCTTTTACAAAAAGATCATACGGAGATACTCCAGAGAAACCAACATTAGCATGAATATGGGATAATAAAGGTATGCCTACATACCAATCATTATCAACTTCTGCTCCTGGATTAATCAACAAATTCTGCGGAATTTCGTTAAACCCATATAATACCTGCTTGTTTTGTGCTCCACAAACAAAAGTTACAATCATAAATAACAGGCAAGTCTGCTTCATTCTCCTGTATTTATGTTAAAAAAGAAGGTGCCTTTAGACCTAAAGCCTAATGTACCGCTTGAGTTATTGTTTAGTGTAGATCCATCAGAACTAGCAAGCATTGTTAGCGTTAAAAATAACTTATTTGTTGTTTTTATCGCTTCTAAGTTGCCGCCTTCAAAAACTTCTGTACTTTCTGTTATTACGGCTTCATTATTTATAGATGGTGTAACTGTAAATGTTATGGTATGTTGCAATTCATCTAATTCATTTAAAAAATCTACTTTTGCTTCAAAAGTTCTTTTAATACTATTTGTTGCTTCAAATAGAAGAATTGCTTTTTGTAAATTATCTTTTACAAATTCATCGTTAAAAATTTCTATTACAACACTATCTGTAATAGTTAAAACCTCGGCTCCAGAATTGTCTACAAATGTAGTGGCTGGCTCTTCAAAAAATAATAGACTAGATTCTAGGGTTGGGGTAAGTATAATGTTTTCTGCTTGATCAAAATCGACATTTTCAACACATGAGAATGATAGAAAACAAAAAACCACATATATAAACACGTTTTTTAACATTTTTAATCGCTTTTTAATATTAAAACGACTTAAAAAATATATTATTACTAAAAAAAGCGTTTTATTTCTATTATATTATTTACTTGTTTTATTCCTGAATCAATTATTGAATTATGATAATTAAAACAAATAGCATCTAAGCCTATATTTAATGCTCCTAATATATCTGCTTCATAATTATCTCCTATCATAATACTATTTTCTTTAGTTGCTCCTGCTAGGTTTAATGCAAAATGAAATATTTTAGGGTTAGGTTTTTTTACTCCTACCATCTCAGAGTTTGTTACGGTATTAAAGTAATGATCTATTTTAGATTTTATTAGTTTATGTTTTTGTACTTCTTCAAAACCATTTGTTATAATGTGCAATCTGTAGTTTGGTTTTAGGTACTCTAACAACTCTATTGTGCCATCAAAAATATGATTATGAGTTGTTAAATATGTTATATAATCTTCTGATAGTTTATCTATCATTACTGCTTCAATATTAACATTTATAGCATTAAATGTTTCTTGTAATCGTTTAAATCTTAAATTTTCTTTGTTTATTTTTTCTTCTCTATAAAGCTTCCAATATTTTAAATTAATAGGCTCATAATATTTTAAAAAGGTTTCTAACTGTACATCTATACCGTTTTTTTTAAAAATTAGTTCGAAAGTTAAGCCAGAATTTTTATCGAAATCCCAAAGGGTATGGTCCAGATCGAAAAAGATATCTGTTATTGTATTATTCATGTGTAGAGTCTATAATTATATTAAATAGGTCTTTATAGCCTTTCCATTTTTCGTTATTACTAAATGTATAATTATGAAAAACAGAAACAAATGTTCCGTTTACTTTTTTCACCTCAGCAATAAGGTTATTAAGCGCCTGTTTTTTATCTAAAAGTGATTGTGTTTTTAATAAAGCATTATCTAATACATGATATGTATTAATTTTTAAAGGTGTTTGTATTTCATAATCTAAATCATAAAAGAAAAACGGCGTACACGTACCTGCTCTAAAGCCTAAATAATCTATATACCCCATAGTATAATCTTCTGGCACTTCTAATTCTACAAGGTTTCTGTATGCTTCAGGAAGATTAAGCTTAGAAAACGATTGTCTAGATGCGTGTATAGCTCTATTAGTTACTGCTTCTAACCTTAATTTTTCTTTTTTAAGGGTTTCTTTATTTTCTAAAGCAAAATAACTGGCTTTCAATCCAATATTACAGTAATCTGCCACTTGTTTTATTAAGGAGACAAATTTTCGTTTTTGAACATTTATATTTTTATCATAGGTTGAAAAGTCTCCTATTAAAAAAAATACAACAAATTTAAATTTGGTTTGTTTTTGTTTATTTATAATGTATTTAAATGTATCGAAAGGATCATTTTTAAACCCAAATAATACAGCATATCTAGTATAGAGTTCTTTAAACCGGAAACCAAAAACATCTTTTAAGGTTCCTCCTATTGTACGCATTACTCCTTTTAATTTATAGTTATAGGCCGTTGGAACATCTATAACAGGAGATATTTTATAATCTCTTTTAGGGTAATCAAAATCCGGGTATTGTAATTTTAAAAGTGCTTTAAATTTATAGGCCCATATATCTACTACTGGTTGGTGTAAAAATTTAGATTTAAACCCTAGGCTATCTTTAGCCATAAAACGTCCGTATTCATCTTTTACATGTGGCAAGTACTCTTCATATCTGCTTAACAGGTAAAAGGAAGCTGCAAAGATGTCGAAAGGCAAAGCACTTTTTTCTCCATTGGCAAAAAAACATTTTGTGTCTTCCCAAGTCGAAACATTTATATCCAAATCATTTAAACCCTGTTCAAATAACAACTCATGAGAACGAATAAAAATCTCATTGCTTAAAGGTTGTCTGGTATAGGACATTTTTAAACTATTATGCGCTATAAAATCTTCTATAGTTGTAGTAAACCTTACAGGAATTCCTAGAATTCTAGTACATATTTGTTTAAATGTATATTTTAATCTAGGCGTTATTTTATGTGAATAAACTAAAAGCATAATTTAGGAAAACTTATACTGTTCCTATCTTTCAAAAATAAGAAATTAGACAATGACTCCTTGTACGTTTATGGATATCTTATAAAAGATTTGAGTCTGCAAAACTAAAATAAGATTTCTCTGTTATAATAAGGTGATCTAGAACTTTTATATCTAAACTTTCTGAAGCGAGTTTTAGCTTTTTTGTTAAAGCGATATCTGCTTTACTAGGACTTAATGTTCCTGAAGGATGATTGTGTGCTAATACAATTCCTATTGCTCCCACTTCTAGTGCCATTTTAAGGGCCAAGCGTACATCTACTAACGTTCCTGTAATGCCTCCTTTACTTAATTGATTCTTCTGAATGACTTTATTAGAGTTATTAACATAAATTATCCAGAATTCTTCATGAGGTAACTCTCCTATTATTGGCTGCATTAACTCAAAAACCGATCTGCTGGACGTTATTTTTTTGCGGTCTAAAGCCTCGCTACCTCTTCTTCTTCGTCCTAACTCTAGGGCTGCTACTATAGAGACAGCTTTTGCTTCTCCTATTCCATTAAAATTCATGAGTTGCTTGGTTGTTAACTTCCCTAGCTCGCTTAAATTATTATTTACACTTGCTAGTATACGCTTACACAAATCTACAGCGCTTTCATGTTTATTACCCGAACCAATTAAAATGGCAACTAACTCGGCATCACTTAACACTTCTTTCCCCTTGTTTAATAGTTTTTCACGCGGTTGGTCTCCTTCCGACCAATTTTTTATTGAAAATGAGGCTAGTTTTTTATGCATTTTATAAATCTACATCTTTTTTTATTATTTATAAATTCACTAAGTAAAAAAATGTTGTAAATTTCAAGGGTAATCTTATAATCTATCAATTATGCAATCAATATTCAATCCAGAGGCTCATAAAGAGTTATTAAGTAGAATAGAAACATTAAACGAAACATCTTCTGCATTATGGGGTAAAATGGATGTTGCCCAAATGGTACATCATTGCCAAGCCCCTTTAAATATTATGATGCAAAAAATAGATTATGGTTTAAAACCTAACTGGCTTATTAAAACCTTTTTTAAGAAATCTTTATATAACGATAAACCTTGGCGTAAAAACTTACCTACTGCACCTGGATTAAAAGTTGTAGACCATAAAGTTTTTAATACCGAAAAAGAGGCACTTGTTACATTAATAAATGAGCTGCATGAGTCTAAAGCTAAAACTAATTGGCAGCCTCACCCCGTTTTTGGTGAATTTACAGCTCAGCAATGGGGGCAAATGCAATACAAACATTTAGATCATCACTTAAAACAATTTGGAGTTTAATTAGCTAAGGATGAGTTACCCGCCTAAACATCATCTAGAGGGCAACATTAATCATATGATTAGTGTTATTAAATCGTACCCTTTAGCAACAATTATTTCTGTAAAAAACAACACGCCTTTAATTACTCATTTACCGCTAATTTATAATGAAAATAAGATACTTGTTGGACACATAGATTATAATAATCCTCAAGCTGAGTTATTGTCCAATAATAACGAGGTTACTGTTATATTTTCTGGACCACAGTGTTACATTTCGCCAAGTATTTATAGTACTAAACAGTTGCCTACATGGAATTATATTAAGGTTCATTTAAAAGGTAAGGTTTCTGCTATTACAGATGTAGATTCTATAAAGCAATCTTTGGTTAAAATGACTGATTTTTTTGAACAACCTAATCCTAAATATAGTTTAGATATTAATAATTCTAGAATGGATAATTTAATACATTACATTAAGGGGTTTAAAATAGAGATTACTGATTGGGAAGGGAAGTTTAAATTATCTCAAGATAAAAAGCCTAGCGATATAAATAGTGCAAGAGCAGAATTAATTCGGGCCAATCAAGACCATATTGCTTCTTTTTTAGATACTGTTTTTAGTCCTCGTTAAAAAGTACATTGGTTATTTTATCTATAAAATCTTCAGGTTTATAAGGCTTAGAAATTATAGCATTAATGCCCACTTGTTTTGCTAATACTTTACTATGGTCTGTAACATCTGCTGTGATAGCAATAATTGGGATATTTTTATGAGGATTTTGGGTAGCTCTTATTTTTTTTGTGGCTTCATACCCATTACATATTGGCATATGAATATCCATTAAAATTAAATCAAATGGTTCTTTATTAAAAGCCTTAAAAGCCTCTATTCCATTTTCTGCTTTTACAATTGTTGCACCCCATTTTTTTAAAAACTGCTCTCCTATTTTTAAATTAATTTTATTATCATCTACTAACAAAACCTTAATACCTTCTAGCAATGTTGCATTAAAACTAAAAGAATTCTGCGTTTTTTCTTTTGCTTTTTGTTTGCTTAGTATAAGCTCTAATAAAACAATAAATGTAGTCCCTTCTCCCACTTCACTTTCTACACTTAAAGTTCCTCCTAACAATGCTACTAAATCTTTAGCTATAGATAAGCCTAACCCTGTTCCTCCAAAGCGTCTTGTTATAGAAGTCTCTGCTTGTTGGAAAGGATTAAAAATGCTTTCTATTTTATCTTTTGGGATACCAATACCTGTATCTGAAATTTCAAATCTAATTCTGCAACTATCTGCTTTTAGCTGTTCTTGTTTAACATGCAACGAAATATGCCCATTTTTGGTAAACTTAACAGCATTATTAAGCAGATTTATTAAAATTTGATAAAGCTTTGTTTCGTCACCATATAGGTTTTGAGGGATGTTTT
Organism: Pontimicrobium sp. MEBiC01747; assembly: GCF_053601635.1. Classification (NCBI taxonomy): domain Bacteria; kingdom Pseudomonadati; phylum Bacteroidota; class Flavobacteriia; order Flavobacteriales; family Flavobacteriaceae; genus Pontimicrobium; species Pontimicrobium sp. MEBiC01747. Next base: position 49,863 of record NZ_JBSHNS010000167.1, on the reverse strand, counting down.
TATCTACTACAAATTTTAAATCGTTATTTTTAGATTGGGTATCGAAAGTAAATGCATTATGCAAATTATTAAGTAATGCGCCTAGATTAAAATGAAGGTTTTCTACTTGAATTTTATTTGCTTTTATTTTCTCTACATCTAGTACGTTAGTTAATAACGTTAATAGTTTATCGCTTGCATAATCGGTTGTTTTTAAATATTCTAATTGTTTTTCATTTAAATTTTCAGATTTCAATAAATTTAAAGTTCCAATTATTGCATTTAAAGGTGTTCGTATTTCATGGCTTATTACAGATAAAAATTTATCTTTTATTTCATTCGCTTTTTCTGCTTCTTCTTGCGCTTTTTTAATATCTGTAATATTACTAGAGTAAACATTTACATAATTACGCCCTACTACTGGATTAAATCTTAAATTATAGGTTCTGTCTAATATGGTTATTTCTTGTGTTTTTTCAATATTATTTTTTATTACTTTATCTAAAATTTTTAATACTTTTTTACTTCCTATTTTACCATTAACTGTTTCCCATTGTTTTAATACCTTTTCTGAAGCCTTATTATTATTTAAAACATTTCCAAACTCATCTATTCGTATCGTTGGGTGTGAACTTTCATTAAAAAAACGAGCTAAGACTTCATTTTTTTGACTTGCTCTCATTTCTGCAATTTTTATTGCACAGATAGAGGATATACTTTTAAAAATATCTAAATGTTCTTGTGTAAAAAAGTTTTTCTTAGAGTGTTCAGAATCTATAACACCTATTAAATTTCCTTCAAAAATAAGAGGCACAGCAATTTCAGAATTACGAGACATATCGTCTATAATATAACGAGGGTCTTTTGTACAATCTCTAACTATTTCTGCTATGCCAGAACGTGCAACTGCCCCAACAATTCCTTCCCCTAACTTTAAATAAATTGGATTAGCTATAATACCTTCATCTATAATTTTGGGGCCATATGCTGCTTTTTGTATAAGTCTATCGCTGCTTTTATCATAGATATAAATAACACAGTCTTCTAACATTAATGAATCTACGCAGTTTGTAACTATATCCCACAGTATGTCATCTATACTATTTTTTTTATAAGTATGGTTAAATGTATGTTCTACGAGGTGTTTAACTATCGTTAAATGCGTTTCTAAATAATTCATTTTTAGGGACAAAAGTTTTTAAATATATGATTTTTTAAACTTTTTTTAATATAAAAAAACGCTTGCCCTTATAAAAAACTGTATTTCAAATGATTATACATTTCATTAACTAAATCATCATTCTTGACTGTAAGTATCTAGACGTTTTTGTGCTGCGGGTATATTGGAACTTACAAAAGAAATCGTTTCGTAAATTAAGCCTACACCATCTGAATAGTACACTTTATCTAAAGCGGGCAATAAGGTTTCATCTGGGTTACTTTTAGCATAACGTTCGGAGTTTATACATGAAAAAGTTCCTGCCTCGACAGTAAAGTCATTAATTCCTGCTTGTAAGGTTTCATAAGTTGTTCCCCATGTATACTCATTAATTATACGTTCAGAAAAATCATTATTTGCAAACTTAATTTTACCTGTTTCCCATACTAGATATCCTAAAGAATCCCTCAGCAATTCAGTAGATGTTCCATTAGGGTTTAATATTAAATTGTTATTATCGTTTCCAGATGTCTTTGTTGTAAACTTAAAATAGGTTTTATTATTAACAATTTCTACTCCTGTTATTTTAACAGAATCTATAACTCCAGAATAGTCATATTCCTGAGTATTAACATTGTATACATAATTTTTATATACCCAAGAACTTCCTACGGTTAAGGCATAAAAGCCAGCTTCTGCTTGGGAGTTCCCTGTGCTCCCCACAGAATTATCGTCGTCATTAGTACATGAAAAAAATAGCGCAAATACACTAAGAGATAAAATAATACGTTTCATAAAAAAGTTTGTTAAATTGGTTAAAAACGTAATTGTGCTCTATATTTTAAAGATTGTTTGGTTAGTTAACTAAGCAAACGTTAGTTTTTTTACTTTATTATATTAACTAGTCTCCTAATTTTATAAAAGAGTTAAACCGTTATTTTCTGTTTTTTGCCTGCATAATAAAAGCTTAGAGCCAGATACACACACATTTTGCCTATAAAACATACAATGCTAGGCTTTATACCTCATTAAAAACGTATAATTTATAAAAACGCTTGCAAATAAATAGCGTATCAATTATTATTGTATTTAATAACTATCCCTAAATGAGAGCTATACCTTCAAAAACCCTTTTTTATAGTATTGAAAAAGCCATAAAATCTTACCGAAAACTCGCACAAGAAAAACTTTCGGAAGTAATAGATGAAATAACTATAGATCAGGTTAACATATTAGCTTTTATTGAAGAAAATCCTACATTACCGCTTAAAGATATTGCTGCTTTAACTTTTACAGATGATAATGAAGTTTCATTATTACAGTCTATTAATGTAATGGTAGAAAAAGGTTATTTAAAACAACATACGGATGCTGATAGTACAAAAACTACAATTATTGTAACAGATAATGGTAAATCTGTTTTAGAAAGCTTAAGCCCTATTATAATAAAAAACAGGCGTAAAGCGTTAGATGGTATTACTCTAGAAGAGTTAATACAGGTTGAAACTATTTTAAAAAAAATAGCGACTAATTGTAATTAGAGTTATGCTATTGTTATTTTATTAAACGCTTTACAGCCTCGAAATCTAAACCGCCATAATTACCTGAACTCATTAATAATAATGAGGTATTCTCAAAGTTCTGAGAGAATAAAAACGCTTTAAATTCTTCTGGATTGGTATAAATAATTAAATCCTCGCGTTTAAATGCAGTTGCAATTTGCTCTTGTGTTACTTTTTCTAATTTTTTAATTTCTACAGCATGGGGAGAATAAAAAACAACAGCAACATCGGCAGCATCCAAAGCGCCTTTGTATTCTTTTAAAAATTCAGCATTTAAACTACTGTATGTATGTAGCTCTAGGCAAGCCACTAAAGTTCTATTACTATATTGTTCCTTGACCGCGTTTGTTGTTGCTTTTACTTTACTTGGCGAATGTGCAAAGTCTTTATAGGCAACACTTGTAGCATTTTCTGCAATTTTTTCTAAACGCTTACTAGCGCCTTTAAAAGTAGCTATAGCTTCATAAAAATCGTCTTCATCAATTCCCATGTGCTGGCATATCCACTTTGCGCCTGCCAGATTATTAAGGTTATGTTTACCAAACACTTCTATTGGTAAAGCGCCTTCTGGAGTTTCTAATAATGTTTCGCCGCCCTCTACAGTATATTCTGGAGTTTGGTATGCTATTTTACGAATAGGGTTTTCACTAGCTTCCACCACACGTTTTACTTCTGCATCTTCTTCATTATAATTAATACTTCCGCCATTAACAATACTATCTACAAAAATGCTAAACTGCTCTACATAATTCTCGTAGGTAGGAAACACGTTTATATGATCCCAAGCAATTCCGCTTAATAACGCAATATTAGGTTTGTATAAATGAAACTTAGGGCGCCTATCTATTGGTGAGCTTAAGTACTCATCTCCTTCTAAAACAATAAAGTCATTATCTTCTGTAAGTTTTACCATAACATCAAAACCTTCTAATTGTGCACCAACCATATAGTCTACATCTCGATCATGATAATGCATAACATGCAAAATCATGGACGTTATAGTTGTTTTACCATGACTTCCTCCTATAACAACTCTGGTTTTATGCTTAGATTGCTCGTATAAAAACTCTGGATAACTATATATTTTAAGGCCTAATTTCTGTGCTTTTAATAACTCTGGGTTATCTTCTTTTGCATGCATACCCAAAACAACAGCATCTAACGTTGTTGTTATTTTTTCTGGAAACCAACCAAATGTGTCTGGCAATAGTCCTTTAGCTTCTAATCTGGATTTTGAAGGCTCAAAAATAGTATCATCACTTCCTGTTACTTGATATCCTTTATTGTGTAATGCTAAAGCCAAATTGTGCATTGCGCTTCCGCCAATAGCTATAAAATGTACGTTCATGGTTTTGTTTTGAAGATGTTTCAAAGATACTTTTTTAGAGCGAACTCCTCTATATTTTTTTTAGAAAATAATAGTGCTTTTATAGACTTTTTATAGCTTCTTTTTCTTCACGAAATGGCTTTAAATCTTTCTCAGCAATGGCTTTATCAATCCATTTTAAGGCTTCTGTTTTGTCCTTTTTATGTTTATAAATTTGTGCTAGTCTGTAGTATGCCCAAGATTTAGGCACACCATCTTTTGCGCTGTAATGTTTTAAATAAATCTTTAAGCAATGTTCGCCTTTATTTAAATGCAAATTATATTCTGCACAAACTTTACCAATTTGGTAATGCATCGCATTTCGTTGATGCTTTTTATGTGCAGCTTCAATAGTTTTTATAGCCTTTTCAGGTTCTTTTTCGGCTTCATATAACTTTGTTAACTTATCGTAGCACGTTATAGAACCTCCAACATTAATGGCCATTTTATAATATTTTTCGGCTAATTCAGGCTCATCATCATACTCATAAATATAGCCTTTGGCTAAGTAGCCATCTACTTTAGAAAGTGCTTCTAACTCGTTAGCGTATTTAAACGATTTCTTTTTACTACCGCCAATAATACCCGGTAACTGCATGTATAATTCTACTAAAGCCCAACGTGTATCTATATGTTTAGGGTCTAATTCTGCCGCTTTAATAAAAGACGACTTAACATCGCCAATAATACCTAAAGCTCTAATTTTACTTATAGATAATGCTTTCATGCCTAAAGCACCGCCATATTTATAATGGTAATTTGCTGTATTAGGTTTAGCTTTTACTAACTTTTTATATTCGTTTGCAGCTGCTTCCCATTTTTTTTGGTGTCCGTAAGCATCACCTAATAACTCTATAGCCTCTAAGTTTTTTGGATTATTGTATACAAAAGGCGCTAAAAGTGTTTCTGCTTTTATAAAGTTTTTTTGAGAAATATAGGACTCTGCCTCATCAATTGTTTGACTAAAACACAGTAATGGAAATAAGAATATACAAAGCAGTAAACGCATAGAGTAAAATAGTTAAAACAAAAATAATATTCTCTTGGTATTGTTTTTGATTTATTTAAAAAAGTTTTTGCTAACTTTAAAAATACTTTTGTTTACTCATTGAAACGTAGCTTTTACATATTTAGTGTTTTTTAAAGTAGCTTTTAAACATACATTGCATTACAATTGGACGAAACCGAATTAAATTCCTTTCGTATTATAATAAGTAAAAAACGTTTACAGGTAAAACCATATATAAATGAAACAATATATAACATTATTAATGATTATTCTTTTTGCTAATACTTCTCTTTCTCAAAATAACAACTACGATAAGTTATGGAAGGCTGTAGAAAAACTTGAGTTAGAAGGGTTACCAAAATCTGCTTTAGAAAAAGTAGATGCTATTGCTATAAAAGCAAAAGCAGATAATAACCATTCGCAACGCATAAAAACATTACTCTATAAAAGTAAGTTTATTTTAATTTTAGAAGAAAATGCTCAACTTAAAGTTATAACAGACCTTAAAGCAGAAATTAATACAAGTGAAATACCAGTTAAAAATGTTTTAGAAAATATATTAGCCAATTTATATTGGCAATATTATCAGCAAAATCGCTATAAGTTTTATAACCGAACCAAAACTGAAACTAAAGTAGATACCGTAGATTTTAGAACCTGGGATTTACAGACTTTATTTAATGAAATTCATTTACATTTTACAAACTCTTTACAAAACGGTTTAATACTACAGCAAACCAAATTAGAGGTATTCGATGAATTACTTATAACGCAAGAAGGCTCTAAAACTTACAGACCTACTTTGTTCGATTTTTTAAGCCATAATGCTTTATCCTTCTACAGCACTTCAGAACATCAAATAACTAAGCCAGCTTATAAATTTGAAATAGATAATCCGCATTTTTTAGTAGAAGCAGAACGTTTTTCTAAACTAAACATAAACTCTAAAGACACGACTTCTCAAGAGCTTAATGCACTTAAAATATATCAAGAGTTAATGGCCTTTCATATAAAAGATAAAACGCCTTATGCACTTGCAGATGTTAATATTAAACGTTTAAAGTATGTATTACAACATGCAATATTTAACAATAAAGATAAGTTGTTTTTAGAAGCACTACATACAGAAAAAGCTAAACACAGCTCGCATGAAGTATCTGCTTTGTACAATTTTGAAATTGCCAATAAGTATTACCAACAAGGGCAAACCTTTAACCCAAAAACAGCACCAGAAAACAGATTTAAACTAAAAGAGGCATTAGCGCTATGCAATACAGCTATTAATACTTTTCCTAAGAGTAAAGGAGCAGAAAAATGTACTGTTTTAAAATCACGTATTTTAAATCCTAGCTTAGAAATTACTACAGAAGGTTTTTTACCAATACAAACCAATGCGCGTTTACTATTAAAGTATAGTAACTTAGACCACCTTTTATTTCAAGCTTATAAAATATCTGAAAAACAATACGAAACTTTTAAAACAATTTATCGTGAAGACGAAAAACAAAAATTTATAAAAAAATTAAATGCTACCACAAACTGGAATGCGAATTTAATAAACGAAGGAGACTACCAAAAACACACTATAGAAGTTAGTGTTCCTAAATTAGATAATGGTCGTTATTTAATTACAGCAAAAACATTAGAACTAGAAACAAACTTTTTATCTACTGCCATTATACAAGTTACTAATATTGCTACAGTAGAGTATCAAGATGATAACTATAAATACTTTCAATTTATACATAGAAATACTGGAGCGCCTTTAGTTAATACGGCAATAGAATTAACGTATCATAATTATGGTAAAAAGGAAATAACAGAGCATGTTACAACTGATGCTTTAGGACATATTAAAATAAAATATTCTAAAAAAAGAAGAACCAATTTAAAGCTAAAAGCGGTACATAAAAACGATGTAGGTTATTTTGGAAATTATAATATTTATAGAGGTTATAGATATAATAACGACACCAACAAACCATACAATAGTGGTTTTATTTTTACAGACAGAAGTATTTACAGACCCGGGCAAACCATATATTTTAAAGGTATTATTATGAAAACTGAAGATGAAAAATCTACAGTTTTAGCTAACGAAAAGGTAGCAATAACCCTAAGTAATGTTAATGGTGAAAAGATAAAAACACTGGACTTAGTAACGAACGAATTTGGTTCGGTTTCTGAAACGTTTATTTTACCAAACGATGGTTTAACAGGTAATTTTAGTATTAGATTAAATGGTGATAACATTAGTGCCTACCATTCTATTAGTGTTGAAGAGTATAAACGCCCAAAGTTTGAAACTAAGTTTAACCCCATTACCGAAACTATAAAAATAAACGATAGTGTAACAGTAAAAGGAGAAGCCTTAGCTTTTGCAGGAAGTAATATTACAGACGCCAAAGTAGTCTATCGTGTAAAACGTAATGTACAATACCCGCGTTGGTACTATTGGTATAACAGGCATGCGTACAGTAGCGAGGCACAAGAAATTACAAAAGGAGAAACAATAACGGATGCTAAAGGACACTACCAAATTACATTTAAAGCTATTCCGGATGAAAGTGTAGATAAAAGTAGTTTACCAATTTTTAATTATGAAGTTACTGCCGATGTTACAGATGTTAATGGAGAAACTAGAAGCACTACAACTATAGTAAAAGTTGGTTACCATGCATTAACAGCAACAGTAACGGTAGACCCAAAACTAGACAAAACAAACAAAAAGCAAACCCTTAGTATAGACACTAAAAACTTAAATGGAGAATTTGTTGCAGCAAAAGGCGCTATTAAAATATATAAACTATTAGCACCAGATTATGTATTAAGACCTAGACCATGGACTGCGCCAGATTATTACAATTATACTAAAACAGAATTTAAAACACTGTTTCCTCATGATGCTTATAATGATGAAGACAATAGTAATAACTGGAAAAAAGGCAAACTAGTTTTAGACGATACATTTAATACCAGAAAATCTAAAACAATAGCTTTAGGTAATATGAAACGTTGGGAATCTGGCGAATATATTATTGAATTAGAAACTAAAGACAAATTTGGACAATTGGTTAAAGACCAGACTAAAACCATTTTATACAGTAATCAAGATAAAGCACTCGCAGACAAACAACTATTTAGTATTACTACAGATAAAAAAGAATATAAAGCTGGAGATAATGCAATTATAACTGTAGCATCTGCTGCAGAAAATATTACCGTAACACTTACTGTAGAAAAAGATAGAAAACTTATTAATACACACACTATAACTTTAAACAACAATAAAAAAACAATAACAGTTCCCGTAACTAAAGACGATTTAGGAGGTTTTGCTGTTGCATATAGCTTTTCTGCTTTTAATAGTTTTCAAAATGGAGTCGCCCTAATAAATGTCCCTTACCCAAAAACAGATTTAACTATTGAAACTAAAACGTTTAGAGATAAGTTACAACCTGGTACAGACGAAACTTCGTCTTTTAAAATAAAAGGCCCTAAAGGCGAACAAGTTTCGGCAGAATTACTAGCAAGCATGTACGATGCGTCTTTAGATGAATTTAAAGCACATAATTATAATTTTAACCCAATTGTTCGTAATACGTATCGTCCGCTTTTTGTTAAAAATTCTAGGTTAAGTTATAATACCCAAAACTTTAGAACCATTCGTAAAACTTATGCACAAAACTACCCATCTACGCAACAATACGATAGCTGGCATTGGTTTGGATTTAATTTTGGAAACTTTCACTACCAAAGACAACGTTATTTAAGATCTATACAAACAAAAACACCTTCATCGTATACCAGCACACATAAATCTGGAATTAAAAAAGGGTATATAGAAGGCGTTGTTTTAGATAATGATAAAGTGCCTATACCATCAGCAAACATCGTATTAAAAGGAACATCTACTGGTACGCTTACAGATTTTGATGGTAAGTTTAAATTAGAAGTAAAAAATGGAAAAACATTACAGTTTTCGTTTATTGGCTATAAAACACTAAATGTCCCAGTCACAAAAGATAATTATTATACCGTCACGCTAATAGAAGATAATGCTATATTAGAAGAAGTTATTGTTATGGCTGATGAAAGTGTACAGAGAAGTATGCAAGTTAAAAGTGCTGCAGCACCTTTAAGAGCTAGAGTTTCAGGTATGCAAATTGAAATGGAAGCAGCAGAAGAAAGTGCAACTGTATTAAATGATGATGAATTTAATGATTTTAATTACTATAGAGGAAATAAATATTCTAAAAAAACATTTAACGATCATAAAAGAGACAATCAAGAATCTTTTAACGAAGTAAGCATCAGAAAAAACCTTCAAGAAACAGCATTTTTCTTTCCACAATTACAAACGGACAAAGACGGTAATGTAAGTTTTAACTTTACAACACCTGAAGCATTAACCAAATGGAAACTGCAATTATTAGCGCATACTAAAACCTTAGAAAGTGCTACTAAAACCTTAGAAACGGTAACCCAAAAAGAATTAATGGTATTACCAAATGCCCCCCGTTTTTTACGAGAAGGCGATAATATTAAAATAAGCACTAAAATTGCCAATCTTACTAAAAAGCAATTATCCGGACAGGCCATTTTACAACTGTTTGATGCGCTTTCAGGTAAAGCTATAGATACCAATTTTAATAATGCAAACAACAGAAAAGAGTTTACTGTAGGTGCTAAAGGGAATACTCAAGTAACATGGAGCTTAAATGTACCAACAAGTATACAAGCTGTGCAATATAAAATAATTGCTAAATCTGGAGATTATAGCGATGGAGAGCAAAATGCATTACCAGTATTAACGAATAGAATGTTGGTTACAGAAACCTTACCAATGTGGATAAAAAGTAACGAGACTAAAACATTTACATTAGATAAATTAAAAACAAATACCTCAACAACACTTAAAAACCATAAATTAACTTTAGAAATAACTAGTAACCCGGCATGGTACGCTGTACAAGCACTACCATACTTAATGGAATACCCATACGAATGTAATGAGCAAACATTTTCCCGCTATTATGCTAATGCATTAGCAAGCCATATTGCAAATTCTAATCCGCGCATTCAAGACGTATTTAACCAATGGAAAAATACAGACGCTCTATTAAGTAACTTAGAAAAAAACCAAGAATTAAAATCATTATTAATACAAGAAACACCTTGGTTACGAGATGCACAAAGCGAAACAGAACAGAAAAAGCGCATTGCCTTATTATTCGATTTAAACAAAATGAATAGCGAATTAGCAAGAGCCAAACGTAAACTGGAAGCTAACCAAATGGGGTCTGGAGCATGGTCTTGGTTTGCTAATAATAGAGAGAATCGTTTTATAACACAACATATTATTACAGGATTTGGCCATTTAAAACAACTTAATGTAAAAGCTAGTAAAGAGGACACCGCTAGCATGATAGAAAAAGCATTACGTTACTTAGATGCCGAGTTTGTACAAGAATATAAAGACATTAGAAAATACAATAAAAATGTAGATTTAAGTTTAGACCACTTAAGTTATACTCAATTACATTATTTGTACATGCGTAGCTTTTTTAATGATATAAAAACGTCTAATGAGGTAGATAAAATTATTACTTATTATCATTCGCAAATAAAAAAATACTGGTTATCTCGTTCTTTATACTCTAAAGGAATGATGGCTTTAATTATGCACCGAGCAGATGAAACAACGACTGCAAATAAAATATTAAAATCGTTAAAAGAAAACAGTATTACCTCAGAGGAGTTAGGGATGTATTGGAAAACAAACACCAGTTCTTGGTATTGGTATCAAGCACCAATAGAAACACAAGCCTTGCTAATTGAAGCCTTTTCTGAAATTGAAAATGATACAGAAACTATAGACAATTTAAAGGTTTGGTTATTAAAAAATAAGCAAACCAACCAATGGAAAACCACAAAAGCAACTACCGATGCTGTTTATGCGCTATTATTACAAGGTAGCGATTGGCTAAGTGTTACAGAGATGGTAGAAGTTATTATTGGAGGGCAACCTATAGCACCGAGCAAATTAGAAAATGTAAAAGTAGAAGCTGGAACTGGCTACTATAAAACGGCATGGAATGGTTTGGAAATTAAACCAGAACAAGCAGAAGTTACATTAACAAAAAAAGGAAAAGGGATTGCATGGGGAAGTGTGTACTGGCAATACTTTGAGGATTTAGATAAAATCACCTCAGCAGAAACACCTCTTAAATTAAAGAAAAAACTCTTTAAGAAAACAAATGGTGATACAGGTGAAATCATCACAGAAATTAACAAAGACACGCCTTTAAAAGTAGGAGACTTAGTAAGGGTTCGTATAGAGTTAAGAAGCGACCGTGCTATGGAGTTTGTACACATGAAAGATATGCGTGCTGCTGGTATGGAACCTATAAATGTATTATCTAGTTATAAATACCAAGATGGCTTGGGCTATTATGAGAGCACAAAAGATGCGTCTACAAACTTCTTTTTCGATTACCTCCCAAAAGGCGTTTATGTATTTGAATACGATTTACGTGTAAACAATGCAGGTAATATGAGTAATGGTATCACTACTATACAAAGTATGTACGCACCAGAATTTACAAGCCATAGTGAAGGGGTTAGAGTAACTATAGAATAGCCTAATAACTGTTGGCTAACTACAATAAAATAAATAACAATGCCTTCCTGTAATTAAAAAGGATATTATTAATAAAAAATCGGTTTTGTGTCTTTACACAAACCGATTTTTTAAATTTAAAAACGTCATCTTAATTTAATCCTCTGCTTCAGGTTTTATAATTTGCGACTGGTATTTTTTTAAAAATTGTTTTTGTCTTGCTATCATTTGTTCCCTCACTTTATCTATATCCATAAAATCCTTTCCAAAGCTACTGTCAAAAAAATCATCATTAAAAAAATGCTTACTAAAAAGCGAATCTTGAGAAAAAACAGCCTCGAATCCTTCATTTTCAAACTTTGAGAAATTAGTATAGAATCTAGATTTAAAAGATTGCATTAAGCTATCTTTATCTAAAGAAGATAAATTATCGAGCTCGGAATTAGATGACCAAGAATAAATACTATCGTATCGTATTAAATTACCATTTTCATCAAACTCTTTATCTACTTTCCATGTCCCTTTTGGCTCTTTTACTATATTTTTTTCGTCAGTATTTATCTCTACTTCTTCTGTATTGTTTTTTTGCCCACTACAACTAATACAAACAAAAGCTAATACAGCTATTAAAATATACTGTTTCATTGTTTTAAAATTTAAGTTAGACATCTTTGAATACTTAATAACATAGGTATTATTAAGAAGAGGCTGAAAAAACAGCCTCTTCTTAAAATTTGCTCTAAATTTTAAGGGTACGATTACGAAATTTTAATTGTTCTAGATGGTTTTTGTTTAGCTTCTTCTTTTTTAGGTAAAAGAATGTTTAAAATACCATCTTTATAGCTTGCATTAATCTTTTCATCATTGACCGTTTCTGGTAAATTAAAAGTTCTTTTAAACGAAGAGTAACCAAACTCTCTACGCGTATAATTTTCTTCTTTATGCTCTTTTTCTTCTTTTGTCTCTGTAGAAATAGATAATACTTGATTATCAAGATCGATATGAAAATCTGACTTTTTTAAACCTGGAACAGCCATTTCTACCATAAAAGCATCGGCAGTTTCTTTAATATTTACCTTAGGTAAAGTTATTCCTGTATTAAAATTTGAGGTAAATACAGATGGTAAATCTCTATTAAAAAGATCATCAAACCAATTAGACAATATTGGAAAGTTTGCATTTGAATTAGTGTTTGACAAACTTCCGTTTTTAGGAACATTTACTAAATTGCTCATAATTACAAAATTTTTAAATTAAACATTATTTCAAAATTGAAATCTTTCTAGACTTCGGTATTAATTATGCAAATAAAATACCAAAATAGTTAAAGGTTATTTTTATGCAATCTCTTCCCTTTACTAAATGTAATTTTGTCAGAATTATGAATAATTGTCATATTATTACCCACACAGATCGAAAAACCAAAACACTATTAATACACTGAAAAATAACATTATACACAAAAAAAATTCATACATTTAATAACTAACCAAAATTAAATAAATATGAATTCAAAAGTTTTTATGGTTCTAAGAATATTACTTGGAGTCTTTGTTTTAGTATTCGGTATTAATAAGTTTTACAGCTTTATCCCTATGGATGCTCCTACCGGAGATGCTGGCGCCTATTTTGGAGCCTTAATGAAATCCAAAACATTAATGCTTGTAGCTATAGTAGAAATTGTTGCTGGTTTAGCCCTTATTTTTAATAAGTTTGGTGCTTTATTAGCTTTAATTTTAATGAGTGTATCTGTAAATGCCTTATTATTCCACCTTACTTTAGATCCTGCAAATAGTGCTGGTGCTGTTATTTTATTAGTATTAAATATAGTTGTACTTTATGGATATAGGGATAAGTATAAAGGATTGCTTAATTAAGCTTTATATTATAAAAAAGAGGCTATAAATTAGCCTCTTTTTACTTTCACTAACAACTTCTATTGCTAAAAAAATAACTTAAATAAGTATATTTATTAAAAGCGTTACTTAACCTTTAGGTGGGTATTGTGTCATTATTTTATCTACTATAGCTTTTAATTTAGCTTCTCGTTGTTGCGGTTTTGCTTTTGGGTTATATGCACTTTCGCTTTTAGCTTGCCAAAATAACCCTGTTTTAGAATCGTCTACAAATTCTATAATAATTTCTCTGTTTACTTTAGCTTGCCCAACAGGGATACCTATAGATACACCACCACCTACACCTCTACTTCCTCCACCTAGACCTACTCCAACTGTGCTATTTTGATTATTTTCAAACTCATGACTTGCTATATCAATTAGAAAATCTGGTGTTTCAGATTTAGAAAACCCCATACTATTTAATTTTGTTTCCAAAATAGACAGCAATCGTTTTTCATCTAACCCAGTTAGCCCAGTTTTCATATCATCGTAAAAATTATATGTTCTATATGCCGAAAAATCTGTACGCTTTTCATAATCGTAATTAACATAAATAGGTGCGCAAGACACTATACATAAAACTAAAATAAAGGCCTTTATATATTTCATAGTATTTTCTTTTTATATAAAAATAACGAAAATTATACCATTTAATGTAGTCTGGAAACCGTTCATCATAATTTTAACTTTTTTAACCTTTTAGTAGGCTACTTTTGTATAACAATCAAAAAGCAAGCAGTTATGATCCGTTTTATTTTCAAAATTATTATTCCTTCTCTTATTTTTATAGTTTCGGCTATTGCTCAAAATACACCAAGACCTCAAGATCCTAAACTACCATTGAGTTATAAATCTGAAACTGTTTATTTTACAAATTCAAAAGCTAATAATATAAAATTGGCAGGAACTTTAACGCTACCCAATAATAAGAAAAAGCCAACTGTAGCTATTTTAATTTCTGGATCTGGCGCACAAGACAGAGATGCTAATTTAAAAGTTTTTAACCACAGACCTTTTTTAGTTCTTTCAGATTATTTAACAAGGCATGGCATTGCTGTGTTACGTTATGATGACAGAGGAACTGCTGAAAGTGAAGGCAATCATGGCACGGCCACTTCTGCCGATTTTGCAACAGATGTTGAAGCTGCTATTGCTTATTTAAAAACTAGAGACGATATAGATCCTTCAAAAATAGGATTAATTGGTCATAGCGAAGGCGGCCTTATTGCTCCAATGGTTGCATCTAACACTAAAGATGTTGCTTTTGCTGTATTAATTGCAGGAACTGGTGTTAATGGTGCTACCGTTTTAGAAACGCAATCTAGAAAAGCAGCCGAATTACAAGGTATACCTAAAGCTCAATTAGATGAAAACGAAAAGCTTACATCTATTATATATGAAGCCATCTTAACATATAAAGACAATGCTAAAATTACAGACGTTATAACCAAAGGGCTTAACGATTATAAAGCTAATAACCCTGAATCGATGTTAGCGCCTATGATAACACCACAAATGATTAACCAACAATTAAGCATATTAAACTCTAAATGGTTAATGTATTTCATTAGAAGCGAACCTCACGATTTTTTATCTAAAACAACTTGCCCAGTTTTAGCTATAAATGGCAGTAAAGATATTCAAGTGCTACCTAAACTTAATTTAGAAGGCATTAGAAAAGGGCTAGAAGCTGCTGGTAATAAAGATTATACTATAAAAGAAATAGCGGGTTTAAATCACTTAATGCAAACGGCGAATACTGGTAGCATACAAGAATACGGAACTATTGAAGAAACACATGCACCCGCTTCTTTAAAGTTAATAACAGATTGGATTAATAAACGCTTTTAAACTTATAATTATGAACTGGACAGATAATACCTTTTTATTTATAACAATTATTACGGGTTTGCCATTTGTTATTGCGGCCTTAATAACCATGAAATTTCCTCCAAAAAAAATAAATTATATTTATGGTTATAGAACAAAAGCGTCAATGAAAAGCCAAGAACGTTGGGATTTTGCTCAAAAATACTCCTCTAAACAACTTTTGTTTTGTGGTTTATTTTTAATAGCAATAGGGCTTTTATCTATACTAATACCTGTAGAAAAATCTACAGGCATTTATAGCGCTATTATTCTTACTACATTATGTTTAATTATATTACTTTACAATACAGAAACTCAACTAAAAAAAAGATTTAAATAACCAATCAAAAATTCTAATACAGCCTTATCCTTTAAAACTATGATACTTTATAAACATACCCAATATGGTAAATTACTTATTGTTATTTTAAGTATTGTATTACTTTCTACAATTACTGCCTTTGTTTTTCAAGCAGGAACAAACCCTATACCTTGGCCAGTTCTTTGCTTTATTTCTCTTATATTTTTGTTTGCCTTACTATCATTTTATAAACTAACCATTATAATTACCAAAAACACTATTACAGCCAAGCTTGGAATAGGTATTATAAAAAAAGAATTGAATATTAAGGATATAAATTATGCTTCGATAGAAAAAATTAAAGTACCAGCTTTATACGGTATAGGTATTAGGTTAACACCACATGGCTGGTTATATAATGTAAAAATTGGACATGCTATTAAAATAAAATCTAAGACTAAAACCTTTTTTGTAGGTACTGAAGATTTCGAGAAAATCTATAATATTCTAAACAGTTTAAAAACAGAAAAACTGTAACTTTAAAATTTATATGAAAATCTCTAATACCATTCTATTTTGGGTTTTACAACTTTTAGGTTGGGGCACTCCTATAGCTATTAATGCATCTGCAAAATATAGTAGCCCTAAATTAAATAACATTTATGTTACAGCAGAAACTTTGCTACTTATTATATCTGGGATTATAACATCTTCCTTATTAAGGAGCTACCTAAAACATAACATAACCTTTAATACGTTTAATACAAAAGAGTGGAAACATATTGTAATAGGTTACATAGGCGCATCGTTACTTTTCTCGAGTTCAATGTTTTTAGCTATTCCTCTTGGAAACTTGTTAAATAAAACTAATATTACGGTATCTTCTCTATTAGTTCTTAGCTCTATAATTAATGCTTTTATATTTATGTTTTTCTGGTTAGTACTTTATCTTTCAATAAAGTTAACCCGACAATATAGAAGTAATCAAATTAAAAACTTACAATTAGAAACCGCTTTAAAAGATTCTGAATTAAATACGCTGAAAGGCCAAATCAACCCGCATTTTATGTTTAACAGTTTAAATAACATTCGTGGGTTAATGCTAGAAGATGTAGAAAAATCTAGAGATATGATAACGCGTTTGTCTGAAATGCTACGTTACTCTCTAACCAAAAACAAAGTAGATACTATAGCACTAAAAGAAGAATTAGAAATGGTAGATAATTATATTGAATTATCTAAAATTCAATTTGAGGACCGTTTGCAGTATAGCGCTAAGGTAGGCGATACATTATTACATGTAGAAATCCCACCTATGATTATACAAATGCTTATTGAAAATGCTATTAAACATGGTATTTCTAGTTTAAGACAAGGCGGAAGCATTAATTTATCAATTTCTGAAAGACAAAAACAACTTATAATAGTTGTTAGTAATTCTGGCACACTAACAGAAAATAACACTTCTACACATGTAGGTATACAAAATATAAAAAAGAGACTCGCTTTACTTTATAAAGCAAATGCCTCTTTTAATTTAAAAGCAGAAAACAATACCGTTATAGCAACCATAAAACTACCACTGTAATGCAAAAAATTAACGCTGTAATTGTTGAAGACTCTCGTCTAGCAAGGCAAGAATTAAAGGAATTGGTAAAGAACCATCCAGAAATTGAAATTATTGGAGAAGCCGAAAATGTAGATGATGCCTATAAACTAATATCCAAAACTAATCCTGCACTATTATTTCTAGACATTAACATGCCCGAAAAAGATGGATTTCAGTTATTAGAATTACTAGATGAGATACCAATAGTTATATTTACTACGGCTTATGACGACTATGCTATTAAGTCTTTTGAGTATAATGCATTCGACTATTTATTAAAACCAATAAATAAAGAACGTTTTGCTAAAACTATAACAAAATTACTACCAACTTTAGATGAAAAAAACAGTACAGATAAAAGTAAAAAATTAACTATCGATTCTCAAATTTTCATAAAAGAAGGAGAACATTGCTGGATGGTTTTTTTAAAAGACATTGTCCTTTTTGAAATTGTAGGAAATTATACAAGAGTCTATTTTAAAGACAAAAAACCACTTATATATAAGTCACTTAATCAAATAGAAACTAAATTACCAGAGTACGATTTTTTTAGAGTAAACAGACAGCAGATAATTAATTTAAAAGCCATTAAAAATGTTACCCCATGGTTTAATGGTAAATTAAAAATGACTTTAATAAATGCTATAGATGTTGAAGTTTCTAGACGTCAATCTCAAAAATTTAAACAGGACTTAGAGTTTTAACCAAATTCCTGCTCAGGCAGGACTCCAATTATTTAAAGCTTGAGTCTCTCTAGAGTAAGTAAACTCTATCAAAAAATCGTTAATCGTAACTCATCATTCAAGAAGATTCCTGCCTTCGCAGGAATGCCTTAATCATTTAACAACTTCCATAGCGCATCTTTAAGCTCTGTAATACCTTGTTGTGCTACAGACGATATAAAGAAATACGGAATTGGCAATTCGTTATCCATCTCTACTTTTAGCTCTGCTTTTAATTCGTCGTCCAACATGTCGCATTTAGATATAGCTATAATACGCTCCTTATCTAACATTTCTGGGTTGTAGCGACGTAATTCATCTAATAAAATATCGTATTGTTCTTTAATGTCCTTTGCGTCTGCAGGAATCATAAACAATAAAATAGAGTTACGTTCTATATGTCTTAAAAAATAATGTCCAAGACCTTTACCTTCTGCCGCACCTTCAATAATACCAGGAATATCGGCCATGACGAAGGTTTGGTAATCACGGTATTTTACAATCCCTAAATTAGGTTTTAAAGTGGTAAACTCATAATCTGCAATTTTAGGTTTTGCTGAGCTTACTACAGATAATAATGTAGACTTCCCCGCATTTGGGAATCCTACTAAACCAACATCGGCAAGAACCTTAAGCTCTAAAGTAATATCTTTTTCTTCTAAAGGAATACCAGGTTGTGCGTAACGTGGTGTTTGGTTTGTAGAGCTTTTAAAGTGCCAATTTCCTCGCCCTCCTTTTCCTCCTTCTGCAATAATAACTTCTTCGTCATTGTTTGTTATCTCGAAAAGTACATTATTTGTTTCTGTATCTCTAACAACCGTTCCTAAAGGCACTTCTATGTATACATCTTCTCCATCTGCACCTGTACTACGCCCACTACTTCCATGAGCACCATGACCAGCACGAATGTGACGTTTAAATTTTAAGTGTAATAATGTCCAAAGGTTAGAGTTTCCTCTAATAATAACGTGTCCTCCACGACCACCATCTCCTCCATCTGGTCCACCTTTTGCAATATACTTTTCGCGATGTAAGTGCGTAGAACCTTTACCTCCGTTTCCAGAAGTAACGTGCATTTTTACATAATCAACAAAATTCCCTTCAGTCATAATCAATTTAAAATGTAAGTGGTAACAAAAACCTCATTATCCCTTACGGTTATTTTTACTAGTTTTTTAGCCTAGATTTTCTTCCTATTATAAAGTATAATAACGGGCCTAAAAAGGGCAACAATAATGTTACTAAAACCCAAATTAACTTATCATTATTTTTAAAATTATGCTTCACAATATCAATAATTGTTATTATTGGCAATAAAACTAAAAACAATATAACGATAAGTATAAGTATAATTTGAAATGGGCCTATTACCCCTAAAGGAACTTCTAATACTTCCATAATAGTTATATTACAAATTATCTATGGCGTTGCATAAACGCTCTGTAATGGCTTCAATAGTACCAATACCATCTACACCGTAATATTTATTTTGTTCTGCGTAAAACTCTTTTAGTATTGCAGTTTTTTTATAATATTCTGTTATTCTATCTCTAATTACAGCTTCATTTGCATCATCAGCTCTTCCGCTAGATTTTCCTCTCTCTAGCAAACGCTCTACTAATACTTCATCTTCCACCTCTAATGCAATCATAGCATCAATTTGAGAGTCTTTACTTTGCATTAATTGGTCTAAAGCCTCAGCTTGTGCATTAGTACGTGGAAATCCATCAAAAATAAAGCCTTTAGCATCTGCATTTTTTTCTACCTCTGCTTCAAGCATATCTATTGTTACTTGATCTGGCACTAACTGTCCTTTATCTATATAAGATTTTGCTAATGTTCCTAAAGCTGTTTCGTTCTTTATATTGTATCTAAAAACATCTCCTGTAGAAATGTGTACTAGATTATATTTTTCTTTTAAAAAATTAGCTTGGGTTCCTTTACCTGCTCCCGGAGGACCAAATAATACAATATTAGTCATGTGTTGTGTTGTTTTTAATTGGTATACTTCTGGTAAATCTCTTCCTAAGCCATCGTAATCTAGACCGTAGCCTACAATAAACTTATTAGGAATCTCTTTACCAACATAATGTAATTTAAAATCTTTTTTGTAAGCCTCTGGTTTATAAAATAAAGTGGCAATTAATAGCTGTTTTACACCTTCATTTTTAAATATTCTATGCACTTCGTGCAAGGTATTACCTGTATCAATAATATCTTCTAAAATAACAACCGTTCGTCCTGTTAAATTTTGCGTTAATCCAATAAGTCTTTGGATATCTTCAGACGATTTAACGCCTTCGTAAGAAGCCAGTTTAATAAAGGTAACCTCACAAGGTTTTGGGTATTTTTTCACAAAATCGCTCACCAACATAAATGACCCATTTAAAATCCCAATAAAAACAGGAATTTCATCTCCTAAATCGTTTGCTACATCGTTTGCCATTTGCGTAACCGCATCTTCAATTTCTTTGGCAGAAATAAAAGGCTTAAAATATTTGTCGTGAAGCTTAATCATTACTTTGGTTTTATGAAAGAGGCAAAGATACGGATTTGTTAAAAGATATACGATTTTTACCTTAGCATTTTATTACTAATTTGGGTTTTAAAATGTATTTTTGTACCACTAATTTCAACACATAAAATGAACTACTTCTCATCCCATTTTAAATTAGGTATCCTTGGAGGCGGCCAATTAGGAAAAATGCTCCTAAACGAAACACGAAAATTTGATATTAAAACCCATGTTTTAGACCCTAGCGACGAAGCGCCATGTAAAATTGCTTGTAACGTGTTTACTAAAGGTGATTTAATGGATTACGATACCGTTTTTAACTTCGGAAAACAGGTAGACATTTTAACCTTTGAGATTGAAAATGTTAACGTAGATGCTTTAGAGGCTTTAGAAAAAGAAGGGATTAAAGTGTATCCTTCATCTAGTAATTTAAGAATTATCCAGAATAAAGCCGCTCAAAAATTATTTTACGTTGATAATAATTTACCAACTTCCTCATTTTCTCGTTTTGCTTATGCTTCAGAGATTGAAGATGCAGTTATAAACGGAGGTTTAACTCTGCCTTTTGTATGGAAAAGTGCTCAATTTGGTTATGATGGTAATGGTGTAAAAATTATACGAACGCTAGACGATTTAAAAGGGCTTCCAAAAGGAGAATGTATTGCAGAACAGCTAGTAGATTTTAAAAATGAACTAGCGGTTATAGTTTCTAGAACGCCAGATGGAGAAGTAAAAACCTATCCAGTAGTAGAAATGGAATTTCATCCAGAAGCCAACCAAGTAGAATATGTTATTTGCCCAGGAAGAGTATCGGAAATTGTTGCTAAAAAAGCACAAGAGGTAGCCTTAAATGTTTCTAAAGCCTTTAACCATGTTGGTTTATTAGCTGTAGAATTATTTCAAACACAAGAGGATAACATTTTAATAAACGAAGTAGCACCAAGACCCCACAATTCTGGACACCAAACCATAGAAGCTAGTTATACTTCTCAATTCGAGCAACATTTACGTGCCATTTTAAATTTACCATTAGGAAGAACAGATAGTAAAGTTGGAGGTGTTATGGTAAATTTGGTTGGAGCAGAAGGTTACACAGGTAATGTTATCTATAAAAACATAGACACTATTATGCAAATGGATGGTGTTACACCACACATTTACGGAAAAAAGGTAACACGCCCTTTTCGTAAAATGGGGCATGTAACTATAGTTCATGAAGATTTAAATACAGCAAGGCAAATTGCCGAAAATGTTAAAAAGACAATAAAAGTTATTTCGGAATAAGGACTTTTTCATACTTTCGAACTCCACCTTTATTAGCAATTATAAAAACATAAACACACAACAAATGAGTAAAGTAGGCGTAATCATGGGGAGCATTAGTGATCTTCCTGTAATGCAAGATGCTATAGATATTTTAAAAGGATTTGATATTGAGGTCGAAGTAGATATAGTATCTGCGCATCGTACTCCAGAAAAATTATTCGATTACAGTAAAAATGCCCATACAAGAGGCATCTCTGTTATTGTTGCTGGTGCAGGAGGAGCCGCACATTTACCAGGTATGGTGGCATCGTTATCGCCTTTACCTGTTATTGGTGTTCCTGTAAAAAGTAGTAACTCTATAGATGGTTGGGACTCTGTACTATCCATTTTACAAATGCCAGGAGGTGTTCCTGTTGCTACAGTTGCTCTTAATGGTGCTAAAAACGCAGGAATATTAGCTGCACAAATTATAGGAACTAGCGATACTTGTGTATTAGACAAGATAATAGCCTATAAAGAAGGCTTAAAACTTAAAGTGGAAAACGCTGCTAAAGATTTAAAATAGTGATAAATCAAAAAAGCCCTGTCTCCAGGGCTTTTAGTCGCTATTAATCTTCTATATATGAGCTAAATGCCCACAACAAAAAAACTTACAGCAAATGTCAGTAAAATCATACTAAATGAGATGTAAGAGATCAAAAAAAATTAAAAATTCGACTAAAAGTGCTTTATAACCGATAAAAAGCAAAAAATAGCTTATAAAAAAAAGCCCCAACAGGTGTTGAGGCTTTTCATCGCTATTAATCAATAATTTTTAAGTGAGTAACCAGCTCACAAGAAAAAATCGAGTCAAAATTAATGAAATTAATTATCTGTTGCTAATTAATTTACATTTTTTATAAAAAAAAATTAAAATTTAACATTCATTATGAAAAATTTGGTTAATCTTTTTCAATCTAAATATAATACCGCTCCGTTTTCAGAAATAAAAAATGAAGACTTTAAACCCGCTATCATTCAATTAATTAAAGATACTAAAGCAGAAATAAACGCCATTACAGAAAACCCAGAGGCTCCAACTTTTGAGAACACTATTGAGGCACTTGATTTTTGTGGAAAACAATATAATCGTGTAACAAGTCTCTTTTTTAATCTTAATTCTGCCGAAACTAATGACGAAATTCAAAGAATAGCTCAAGAAATCTCTCCTTTAATATCTGAGTTTTCTAACGATATTAAGTTAAACGAAACGCTCTTTAAACGTGTAAAAACTGTTTATGATAGTAAAGCATCTTTAAAACTTACTACCGAACAGGCGACTCTATTAGATAAAAATTATAAAAACTTTTCAAGAAACGGTGCTAACTTAAATGATGAAGATAAGTTAAAACTAAGAGACATAGATAAAAAGCTATCTAAACTCACCCTTAAATTTGGAGAAAATGTTTTAGCCGAAACCAATGATTATGAGTTGCATCTTACAGACGAATCTGATTTATCTGGTTTACCAGAAGGCGCAAAAGAAGCCGCAAAAATTTTAGCAGAAAGCAAAAATAAAAAGGGCTGGTTAATTACTTTAGACCATCCAAGCTATATGCCTTTTATGACTTATGCTGACAATAGAGACTTAAGAAAAAAACTATCTATGGCCTCTGGTAGCAGAGCTTTTAAAAATAATGACTTTAATAATACATCTATTATTTTAGATATAATAAAGTTACGTTACCAGCGCGCCCAACTATTAGGTTATAAAACACATGCGCATTTTGTTTTACAAGAACGAATGGCAGAAACACCAGAAAAGGTAACACACTTTTTAAATGATTTATTAGAAAAAGCAAAACCAGCTGCAGAAAGAGAGTTTAAAAACTTAGAGCAATTTGCTAAAGAGCTAGATGGTATTGAAGCTTTACAAAAATGGGATTCTGCATATTACTCTGAAAAACTAAAACAGAAGTTATTTAATTTAGACGATGAGCAACTTAAACCTTATTTTAAATTAGAAAATGTTATAGACGGTGCTTTTACTGTTGCTAACAAATTATTTGGATTATCTTTTGAAACCATTAACGATATAGATAAGTATCATGATGATGTTTTAACTTATAAAGTTACTAACGAAGATGGTAAGTTAGTTTCTATCCTATACGCAGATTTTTTTCCTAGAGAAGGCAAACGTAATGGTGCATGGATGACGACCTATAAACACCAATATATAGAAAATGGAATTAACGAAAGACCTCATATTTCTATTGTTTGCAATTTTACTAAACCAACAAAAAGTAAACCTTCGTTATTATCGTTTGGAGAAGTTACTACCCTATTCCATGAATTTGGTCATGCACTTCACGGTATGCTAGCAAATACTACTTACCCAAGCTTATCGGGAACAAATGTATTTTGGGATTTTGTAGAGCTACCAAGTCAAGTTTTAGAAAATTGGTGTTTTGAAAAAGAAGCTTTAGAGTTATTTGCTAAACACTATAAAACCGACGAAGTGATTCCTATGGAATTAGTAAATAAAATTAAAGAGTCTGCATCTTTTCATGAAGGGATGCAAACATTAAGGCAAGTAAGTTTTGGGCTATTAGATATGGCATGGCATGGCATAAACCCTTCAGAAATTAAAGATGTTAAAATGCATGAAAAAGAAGCATTTAAAAACACTAGTTTATTCCCAGACACTCCAACAAGTTGTATGAGTACACTTTTCTCTCATATATTTCAAGGCGGTTACTCGTCTGGATATTATAGCTATAAATGGGCAGAAGTTTTAGATGCAGATGCTTTTGATTATTTTAAGCAAGAAGGTATTTTTAATAAAACTATTGCCACAAAATTTAAAGACCATATATTATCGCAAGGCGGTACAGAAAACCCAATGGTTTTATATAAACGTTTTAGAGGCCAAGAACCAAAACCTGAAGCCTTATTAAAACGTGCTGGGCTTATTAAATAAGTTTTTATAAAGCACAGTATTAACTACACAATAATTTTATTCTATATATGTTTAAGCATATATGATAAAAACTAAAATAGTATTCTTCCATATTGTTTGTTTTACAGTATTAACTGTATTTACACAAGTTGGAGGAATACTATGGTTTTTAGCTGTAATTATTTCTTATAAGTTAAAACAAAAAAAACGTTACACCTTCCCTATTGTATATTTAATGTGTAACCTTTTAATAATACCACCAATAGCGTCTGTATTTGGAAGAGAAAAACTCCCTATGTTTAATGAAGATATAAAACCTGTAAATATTATCTATCCTTTATTATTTAGGAATTATGTAGCTAAAAATCTACACACAGTTTTAAAAGAATCTGCAAAAACACTTTCAAAAAAACAAATACAAATTACTTATTTAGATGCAAATTTTCCATTTTTAAATGGATTCCCTTTATTACCACACAGAAGCCATAGTGATGGTAAAAAAATAGATATTGCTTTTATGTATACAGACAACACTGGGTTACTTACAAGCAAAAAACCATCCTCTTCTGGTTATGGTGCTTATGTAAAAGCGACTAATTATACTACAGAAAACTGCATAAAAAAAGGGTATTGGCAATATCATTTACCTAAATATCTAACGTTTGGTATAGATAGATCGCTTCAGTTTAATAAAAATGCAACTAGAGCAATTATTAAAGAATTTCTAACGCACTCAGCTACAGAAAAGATTTTTATAGAACCCTATTTAAAACAAGAATTGCACCTAAACAATGGCAAAATAAGGTTTCATGGCTGTAAAGCTGTACGCCATGATGACCATATACATTTACAAATAAAATAAACTTTCAATAATTATTGAAAGTTTAAAATATTTAATTACCTTTGCTGTATGGAATATCAAGAAGCAAAAGAAAAATTTATAAGTACCTGGGGAAGTCTGGGTAGTCTTTGGGGCATCAATAAAGCAATGGCTCAAATACAAGCATTGCTTTTTATTTCAACAAAACCACTTTCTATGGAAGATATTATGGAGGATCTTAAAATATCTCGTGGTAATACCAGCATGAATTTAAGGCAATTAATGGATTGGGGTATTGTTTCAAAAACATTAGTAGCTGGGGAACGCAAAGAGTTTTTTACTACCGAAAAAGATGTGCAAGAACTAGCAAGAATTATTGCTAAAGAACGTAGCAGAAGAGAAATAAAACCTGTATTAAAAGTGTTAAAAGAAATATCTAGTATTAAAAACGATAATACTGCAAAAACACAAGAACTTATAAAACAAACAAAAGCATTACATGATTTGTCTGAAACAGCAGATACAATGGTAAACAAAATTGTAAACCAAGAGCAAAATTGGATTACAAAATCTTTACTTAAACTCTTGAAATAAAAAAATTTAAATTAAACTTTCAATATTTTCTGAAAGTTTTATAAAAACAAAAATTATGAAACTAACATTCAAATTACTAAAAGTCATAAATATCATTGGGCTATTATTTCTTCTATTAGGCCCTTACGGTATTGCTGTAACTGGACTCCTACAATTTATTTCCGCGGTCTTATTTATTATTCTGTTTCCTAAAAACAAATTAATATATATCTACTTTGCCTTAGTAACAATCTTCTTTATAGCCTGGAATGCATGTGCATATAGTATAAATGGATTATTCGTTTTGCCTTTATTTCTAATACTTTTTTTGACTTATACTATTTACAATCAAAAACTAACATCATGAAAACATTAAATAATAACATTATACTTTATGATGAAGACTGTCCACTTTGTCAAGTGTATACTTCGGGATTTTTAAAAACGAGAATGTTAGATAAAAATGGCAGAAAACCTTTCAATAAAATAGCTAAAGAAGAGGCGTCATTTATAGACCTTAAAAAAGCTACAAACGAAATTGCTTTAATAGACACTAAAACTAATACGGTTACTTATGGTATAAATAGTTTATTAAAAATATTAGGCCATTCGTTCCCTTGGATAGAAAAAACAGGTCACTTAAAGCCTATACACTATGGTTTAAAAAAACTATACTCTTTTATTTCTTACAATCGTAAAGTAATAATTCCAAGTGCATTAAAACCCGAACATAAATTACAATGCGTTCCTAGTTTTAACATTAAATACAGAATATTATACATACTATTTGCAATATTGGTTACCATAGCAGTTTTATTTAGTTTCTCTAAAACCCTATCATTTTTGCCTCAGGCTTCTGTTACAAGAGAAACATTATTAGCTTCTGGACAAATTCTGTTTCAATTACTATTTCTTATAAATTATAACAAAAAAGACAGGTTAAATTATATTGGTCATTTAACAACCGTTTCTTTAATGGGTTCACTAATGCTACTACCTATATTAATAATAAATAGCTATATAAATATTTCAGAAACAGTACTTATACTATGGTTTGGCGCTACGGTAATTACTATGTTTTACGAACATTACAGAAGAATAAACCTATTAAAACTACCCAAATACCTAACGTACACATGGGTACTTTACAGACTAATATTACTCCCATTATTAATTAATTCTTAAACCAATGAAAACAATAGTTATAGCAGGAGGAACAGGTTTTTTAGGCAACATACTAGAAACACATCTCTCTAAACAAGGATACCAAATAAAAATATTAACACGTAATCCTATACGCGAAAATGATATTTACTGGAATGCAAAAGATTTAGGCGATTTAACAGATCATTTAAACGGTATAGAAGCACTAATTAACCTTACAGGAAAATCTGTAGATTGTCGCTACAACGCTGCTAATAAAAAGAAAATATACAATTCTAGAATAGACTCTACCAATTTATTAGGCTTAGCTATTAATTTATGCGATGTGCCACCAAGAGTTTGGATAAACTCCTCTACCGCTACCATTTACAAACATTCATTACAAAAACAAATGACGGAAGCTAATGGAGATATCGGTGATGACTTTTCTATGAATATTGCTAAATCTTGGGAAGCTGCATTTTATGATATTACTAACCCAAAAACTAGAAAAATAGCAATACGTACCTCTATAGTTATGGGGAAAAAAGGTGGTGGATTAATTCCTTTAAAACGATTAACACAATTTGGTTTAGGTGGTAAACAAGCCTCAGGAAACCAAAAAGTAAGTTGGATCCATGAATTGGATTTTGCTAGAGCGGTGTCTTTTTTATTAGAAAACAATGAACTGAAAGGTAATTTTAATCTTTCAGTTAAAAAGCCCACAGATAATAAAACACTCATGAAAACCATAAGGAAGACATTAAAGGTGCCTTTTGGAATCTCTCACCCAGTTTGGTTAATACGGTTTGGAGCTTGGTTAATTGGTACAGAAGCAGAATTAGTTTTAAAAAGTAGAAATGTTATCCCAGAACGTTTATTAAAAGAAGGCTTTCTGTTTTTATATGAAGACATTGATTTAGCATTACAAGATTTATTAAAAAATTAAAAATTAGTATCATGCCCACTAAAAAAACAAACAACAGAAAAAATGTATTATACGGCATTGTGATTGTATTAGTTATCGCAAATTTTGCTTTTAGACTCTTAAACGAAATGCGAATAGAACAAACAGCTATACTATTTGTTGGAATTCCTGCATTAATTACGATACTACTTATTAAGTACAATACCACACCTAAATCTGCTGCAGGAGTCGTTTTTAGTACAGTAACATTATTTCTATTACTCTCTTCAATTTTATTGGGAGAAGGCATGGTTTGCATTATTATTATGGCGCCTATTTTTTATATGGTAGCAGGAATTATTGTACTAATAATTAACCTTTTAAAGAAGCGTGATAAAAATAAACTAAACGCCTATGTTTTAATTCCTGTTTTGTTTATTCTAGCGCAAGGTTATGAAATAAATTCAGCACCAGAACTGTTACAAGTTAAAACAGTAATAGACGTAAAAGGACACCAAAACTTAAACCGTTTTAATAAAACTCCAGACTTTTTAAAAAACTACCCTAATTTTTTTAAAATAGGCTTTCCAGAACCAATTGCTATAAAGGGAGAAGGCATAAATGTTGGCGATTACAGAAAAATACATTTTAGATCTAAAACCAAAGGCATAGGAATACTACATATTAAAATACAAGAAAAAACAAAAAACAGCATAACGTTTAAAGTGGTTAACGATAATACACACATACACCATTGGTTAAGTTGGAAATATATTAAAGTAGCCATTAAACATAATAAAAACAACACCTCTACCATTACATGGAATACTTTCTTTACCTGCGACCTAGGCCCTTCTTGGTATTTTAAACCTACAGAAAAATATGGAGTACAAGTAATGAACACGCATTTAATTAATAGTTACTTTTTAAACTAAATACAAATGGAACACGCTACAATAATTAGAAGTAGTCTGGTTGCATTATGCTTCCTTTTTTTATTAGTAGTATTTGTCTTTAAAACGCAGAAAACTAAACTTAATTGGGCTATATTTTATGCTACCTTGTGGGTTATATTTTCATTAGCTATTGTAAACTATTTTTTGGTAGAAAAAAATTTATGGCGCTTTCCTTCTAATGTTTCATTAACTATAAACATGCCTTTAGATTTTTTCTTTATCTGGGTTGTTCTTTGGGGAATTATACCTGTCTATTTTTTCAAAGGAAAACACACATTAATACTCAGCTTATCCCTATTTTGGTTAGACCTACTACTTATGCCCCAATTAGAGGCTTTAGGTGTTTTACAATTAAATAAACACTGGATTATTGGAGAAATTGCATTAATATTATTTGTTTGGTTACCCTCGTATCTTTGGGCTAAATTCTATTATAACCAAACACATTTAAAGTTTAGAAGCCTATTTCAAGTAATAATAATGACACTATTTTTATTTATTACTATTCCTTTTACTATTAAAACCCACAATAATCAATTATTTAATATAAAACCTGCCTCTCTTTATTTACTCCAATTTATTTTTATAATAGCATTGCCATCATTAATAGCCGTTATAGATTTAACAACTAAAGGAAAAGGGACACCTTTTCCTTACGACAAAACTTCACATCTAGTACAAAATGGAGTTTATGCCTACTGTAAAAACCCAATACAGTGGTCGTTTACATTATTATTTATACCTATAAGCTATTATTATAATTCACCATTACTATTATTAGGCATTGCTATTTCTATAGCATATACTATAGGGGTTTCTAATTATCAAGAATATAATGATATGAAAAAACGATTTGGAGCAGATTGGATTAATTATAAAAAAACAGTACCAAGTTGGCATTTTTTATGGAAACCAAAAGCAATACCTAAAGGCACCATTTATTTCAAAAAAAATTGTAACCAATGCGAACAAATAAAAAAATGGTTTACAAACAGGAGCACGCAACATTTAGATATAAAATTTTCTAATACTTACTTAAATTCTACACTGCTACAAGTTACTTATATAGATTATTTAGGAACAGAATACAAAAGCGTTAAAGCAATAGCGCATGCTTTAGAACATATTAATTTGGCCTATGCAACACTAGGTTGGTTTATAAGACTCCCATTAATTAATGCTGTTTTGCAGTACATTATAGATACAATGTACTTTGATGAGAAAGAAGACCAATGCATTTTTAACGAAACAAACCACAATTAAATCTATTTTAGCTATTTTTGAAAAAAAATTACTAGAAATGCCAAATCACAAAATAGATCCAAACCAATGGATTACTTTGTATTCTGATTATCTATTTAACTACACGGTATCTCGTGTAAGTGATAGAGAAATGGCCCAAGATTTAGTTTCTGAAACCTTCTTGGCTGGTTTAAAATCAATGAAAAATTTTAAAGGAGAAGCTAGCGAACGTACATGGCTAATTTCTATATTAAAAAGAAAAATTATTGATTACTATCGCAAAATAAACTCTAATAAAGGAAAAGCTGAAGTTAGAATGAACTACAATAGCGACTCTGAAACTGAAGGAGATTGGCTAGAAGAGCGCGTTGCTGACCCTTTTGATAGAACTGCGGAAGACAATATCGAGAATACAGAATTATCGGCAGCAATACAAAACTGCCTTGGTAAATTACCAGAAAAACAGGCCAATGTTTTCGAAATGAAAACAATTTTAAATTATGAAACCGAAGCAATTTGTAATGAATTAAATATTACTGCGTCTAACCTATGGGTAATTATCCATAGAGCAAGAACAGCTATGGCAAGTTGTCTAGAAAAAAATTGGTTTTAATTATGAGTAAGAACAAAATATTAATCCCTTGTGATGAAGCAAATCATGTTTGTGATAAAACACAATATAAGGAAGCAACATTATGGGAAAAAATAAAACTAAACATTCACTTAATTTATTGTAGTGCATGTAGAAAATATACAAAAAACAATTCGGCTTTAACGAAATTGTTAAAAAGAGAGAAACCACAAACTTTAAATGCTAATGCTAAAGAAAGTTTAAGGTCTACTTTCGAAAAAGAATTGGCTAATTATAAAGATTAGCAACCAAAGAATAGGAATACTTTCTACCCAAAAGGAGCTGTAATATTTGCTCCTTTTTTTGTTTGTAAAAATTAAAAACAATCCAGTAATACATGTAATTACTAGGCGAATCCAAACTACCTGATGCGTTAAATTATCTTTAAAAAAATCTAATAAAAAAAATAGTATTAAAAGTAAAACCCCAAAAAACTTGGTGCGTTTTATCCCTATCTTTTGTGGAATTGTAGAAAGTTTTAAACTATCATAACGCAAATCTCGTATTTCAAAAGGCAACATTAAAACAATAACATATATATAGTGTTGCAGTAACATAATCCATACATCTGCACTTAACGCCACACTATTATTTATAAGAGGTAATAAAACAGTAACCCCAGACCAAACTAAAGCAATAATATAAACTTTTAAGCCACTAATACTTCTTAAGTTTTGCTGGCTATCCATGTATAAGCGTTTTGGCAAAAAAGGAATAGCATATAAAAATGTAATTACAGCAAAACTTGCTATGTAAAGTAAAATTTTAGGGTCTAACTGCAAGGCATAATAACATAACAATATAAAACAAACTAAAGAGAATACCTGTATTACTTTTAACCAGATTGTTAAACTCCTGTGATGAAACTTAGCAACACCAAAATACTTTACAAAATTATACCCAGTAATAGTTGCATAAAAATTAAAATACAATATATTTTCATCGTAAATAATGTTGAATGTTTTTAATGTAATCCATGATAATGCATATACAGCTAAAGCCACATGTATACTACTATTAAGATAAAAATTAAAAAGCTGTTTTATTATTTGCATTAAACAAAAATACGCAAACTGTTAATAACCACTTTAATTGGTTAAAAACTTTCAATTTTTACACAAATAATACTTTAAGTTTTCATTATTTTAGCGGCAAATAAACAACAACAACATAATAATGAATACAAACGCTTTTGCACTGCGCCATATTGGACCTAGAGAGAACGATAAAAACCAAATGCTTAAAGCTATTGGAGTAGACTCTATAGACCAACTTATCTACGAAACAGTGCCAGACGACATTCGTCTAAAACAAGACTTAAATTTAGATGAAGCAATGAGTGAGTATGAATACTCTTCTCATATTAACGAATTGTCTAAATTAAATAGTGTTTATAAAACATATATAGGTTTAGGATACCACCCTACAATTTTACCAGCAGTTATACAGCGTAATATTCTGGAAAACCCAGGTTGGTATACAGCTTATACACCTTATCAAGCAGAAATAGCACAAGGGCGTTTAGAGGCTTTGCTTAATTTCCAAACATTAGTTACTGACCTTACTGGAATGGAGTTAGCAAACGCTTCACTTTTAGATGAAAGTACAGCTGCTGCAGAAGCCATGAGTTTATTGTTTTCTATCCGCGAACGTGCACAAAAAAAAGCAGGAGTAAACAAGTTCTTTGTATCTAACACTATATTACCACAAACACTTTCTTTATTACAAACGCGTTCAACCCCAATTGGTGTAGAACTTGTAGTTGGAGATGAAGCTAACTTCGATTTTTCTTCAGAGTATTTTGGAGCCATTCTACAATACCCAGGAAAAAATGGACAGATTAGTGATATAAAGACCTTTATTACTAAAGCAAAAGACGCTGGAATAAAAACGGCAGTAGCCGCAGATATTTTAAGCTTAGTTAAATTGGAAGCTCCAGGTAAATTTGGAGCAGATGTTGTTGTTGGTACTACACAACGTTTTGGAATTCCATTAGGATATGGAGGACCACATGCTGCATATTTTGCAACAAAAGAAGCCTACAAACGAGATATTCCTGGTCGTATTATTGGAGTTACTAAAGACATGAACGGTAACAGAGCCTTACGTATGGCTTTACAAACTCGTGAACAACATATAAAACGCGATCGTGCCACCTCAAATATATGCACAGCACAAGTATTATTAGCTGTTATGGCTGGAATGTATGCAGTATATCATGGCCCAAAAGGGTTGACATTTATAGCCAATAAAGTGCATAATACCGCTTCTACTTTAGCTGATACATTATCAAAATTAGGTGTAGAACAAACTAATACATCTTTTTTCGATACCATACAATTAAAAGCTAATGCCGCAGAAGTAAAAAATATAGCCGAAAAACATCAGGTTAATTTCTATTACCCAGATGCAAATACTGTAACTATTGCTATTAATGAAACAACATCACTTTCAGACATCAATGAAATTGTATCCATTTTTGCTGAAACTTTAGGAAAAGAAACCATAAATATTGAAAGTATTATAGAAGCAAATAACATTCAAGATACTATTCAACGAGAAACAGAATTTTTAACCCTAGACATCTTTAATTCTCATCATTCTGAAACAGAATTAATGCGCTATATAAAATCCTTAGAACGTAAAGATTTATCATTAAATCACTCTATGATTTCTTTAGGATCTTGTACAATGAAATTAAATGCTGCTGCAGAAATGCTGCCATTAAGTTCCCCAAATTGGGGAGCCATTCATCCTTTTGTTCCTGTAGAGCAAGCAAAAGGCTATTTAACAGTATTAAAAACACTAGAAAATCAATTAACAGAAATAACTGGTTTTGCGGGCACCTCTTTACAACCAAACTCTGGAGCACAAGGAGAGTATGCTGGTTTAATGGTTATAAAGGCCTATCATGAATCTCGTGGAGATCATCATAGAAACATTTGCTTAATTCCATCTTCTGCACACGGAACAAATCCTGCAAGTGCAGTAATGGCTGGAATGAAAGTAGTCGTTACTAAAGCAACAGAAGAAGGAAATATAGATGTTAACGACTTACGTGAAAAAGCAGAATTACATAAAGATAATTTAGCAGCATTAATGGTAACCTACCCATCTACACATGGTGTTTATGAGTCTGCCATTAAAGAAATCACACAACTTGTTCACGATAACGGAGGGCAAGTTTATATGGATGGTGCAAATATGAATGCACAAGTAGGGTTAACTAACCCTGGAAATATTGGCGCAGATGTTTGCCACCTAAACTTACATAAAACGTTTGCAATTCCTCACGGTGGCGGTGGTCCAGGTGTTGGACCAATTTGTGTAGCAAAACAATTAGTACCTTTTTTACCAGGTAATCCAATAATAAAAACAGGAGGAGAACAAGCTATTACTGCAATTTCTTCTGCACCATACGGTTCGGCATTAGCCTGTTTAATTTCGTATGGTTACATAAAAATGTTAGGTGCTAAAGGTTTAAAACAATCTACAGAACTAGCAATTTTAAATGCAAACTATATAAAAGAAAGATTACAAGGTTCTTTTGAAACTTTATACTCTGGCGAACGTGGTCGTGCAGCACACGAAATGATTATAGATTGTCGTCCATTTAAAGCTCATGGAATAGAAGTTGTAGATATTGCAAAACGTTTAATGGATTATGGTTTTCATGCCCCAACAGTATCTTTCCCTGTAGCAGGAACGATGATGATAGAGCCAACCGAAAGTGAAAGCAAACAAGAAATGGATCGTTTTTGTGATGCCATGATTTCTATTAGGCAAGAAATTGATACCGTTACAAAAGAAGAAACAAACAACGTTTTAAAAAATGCACCACACACAATGGCTATGCTTACAAACGATGAGTGGCATTTTCCTTACAGCCGTGAAACTGCTGCCTATCCATTAGACTATGTAAGAGACAATAAGTTTTGGCCTTCAGTACGTCGTGTAGATGATGCTTATGGAGACAGAAATTTAATTTGTACTTGTGAGCCTATTGAAGCATACATGGAAGCTTAATTTAACGGTTGAACATCGTAAATTAGAATAAAATAAAATTTGCCTTTAATTATTTGGATATATATTCGCTACATTAGCAAAAGTCTCCAAATAATTAAAGGCTATTTTTTTTATGAATATTAAGTTTACTGGCACGGGAAGCTATATCCCAGCTACAATAGAGAGGAATGAAGATTTTCATCAACACGAATTTCTAAATGTGGACGGCTCAAGAATAGAACACCCTAACGAAGTTATTGTTGAAAAATTTAAAGCCATTACAGGCATTGTTGAACGTCGTTATGCTAAAGCACATCTAAACTCTTCAGATTTAGCTTTTTTTGCAGCCGAAAAAGCGATAGAAAATGCCAATGTAGACCCAGAAACATTAGACTACATTATAGTAGCGCACAACTTTGGAGATGTTAGTTCTAACTCAAACCAAGGTGATGTATTACCCTGTTTGGCCTCTAAAGTAAAACATAGTTTGCGTATTAAAAACCCTAAATGTGTTGCCTACGATATTTTATTTGGGTGCCCAGGTTGGATAGAAGGCGTTATACAAGCGCAAGCCTTTATAAAAGCTGGCATGGCAAAAAAATGCCTAATTGTTGGTTCGGAAACATTATCTAGAGTCGTAGACAAACATGACAGAGATTCCATGATATACTCAGATGGAGCTGGAGCAACTGTTATTGAAGCAACAGATGAAGATGGCGGGATATTAGCGCATGAAACAGCTAGTTACACTTATGATGAAGCCTATTATTTATTTTACGGAAGCTCAAACAATCAGGATTTAAAGCAAAATACAAAGTACCTTAAAATGCATGGTCGCAAAATCTATGAGTTTGCATTAAATAATGTGCCAGCTGCAATGAAAGCTTGTTTAGACAAAAGTGGTGTTTCTATTAAAGATGTAAAAAAAATATTAATCCATCAAGCTAACGAAAAAATGGATGAAGCCATTATTAAGCGCTTCTACAGGTTACACAAAACACCTGTTCCTAAAGGTATTATGCCTATGAGCATTCATAAATTAGGTAATAGTTCTGTAGCTACGGTCCCTACTCTTTTCGATTTAATAAGAAACAACAAAATAGAAGATCAAGAATTAAAAAAAGGAGATATTATCATGTTTGCTAGCGTAGGATCTGGAATGCATATTAATGCTATTGTTTATAGATATTAATTAGTGTTTTAATTATATTCGTTATTTGGTTTAATAGCAACAAAAACTCCACATTTGTGGAAAACGATTATGTACGAAAAGCAGTTTCCTCATAAAAGATATAAACATACCTATCATTTTTTAGAAAAACATATTTCAAAATCTGAGATTATTTTAGACTTAGGCGTAACCAACCCGTTTACAGAAATTATGATAAAAAATGGGTACAAAGTAGAGAATACATCTGGAGAAGATTTAGATATAGATACCTCTACAATAGAAAAATCGAATGCTGGAGTCGTTACCGCCTTCGAAATATTCGAACACTTATTATCTCCTTTTACTGTACTTAAATCTATAAAAGCAGACAAAATAGTAGCTAGTATTCCTATGCGTTTATGGTTTGCTCCTGCATATAGAAGTAAAACCGATAAGTGGGACAGGCATTATCATGAATTTGAAGATTGGCAATTCGATTGGCTTTTAGAAAAAGCAGGCTGGAAAATTATAGATCGTAAAAAATGGACCAACCCAACTAAAAAAATTGGACTAAGACCCATTTTAAGATGGTTTACTCCCAGATACTATATTATTTATGCTGAACGCATTAAATAAATATTACACCTTATTTTACTGTTTATTTTAATCTTTAAAGTTTAACTTTGGTTTTTAAACCTAGTCTTTTTTGAATATATATATCGTCATTCCTGCACACAACGAAGAAGACTGCATTACATTAATGCTTAATGCTTTAGTGCAACAAACTTTACTTCCAAAAAAAGTTGTAATTGTTAATGACAACTCTACAGATAATACACAAGAAATAATAACATCTTTTACTAAAAAGCACGATTGGATTACCTGCATTTCTATTAGCTCTTCCCGCGAGCATATTCCTGGTAGCAAAGTTATAAATGCATTTAACCAAGGTTTAAAAGTATTAGATAATGAATATGATATAATCTGTAAATTCGATGCTGATATTATTTTACCCAATAATTATTTAGAAAGTATTGTTTCTATTTTTAATTTAGATAAAACCATTGGCATTGCAGGAGGTTTAGCCTACATAAAAAAAGGAGAGACTTGGGTTTATGAAACTATAGCTTCTAAAAACCATGTAAGAGGGCCTTTTAAAGCATACAGAAAGGCTTGTTTTAATGCTATTGGAGGATTAAAAGAAAGCATTGGCTGGGACACTGTAGATGTTTTACTAGCTAAATATAATGGTTGGACTATAAAAACTGACAAAACTCTTAAAGTAAAACACCTAAAACCTACAGGAAAAACATATACTAAAAACAGTCGCTATTTACAAGGTGAAGCTTTATACAAAATGCGCTTTAGTTTTGTGTTAGCTTGTTTATTTTCTATACGAAATACTATTAGCAAACGAAGTTTATCTTATTTTTTTAATACTATAACTGGTTTTTTTAAAGCAAAAGCTAAGCATATAGATTATATAGTCACTGAAACGGAAGGAGATTTTATACGTAAACAACTTTGGAAAAGTTTACGAAGGAAATTTATTTAAAAGACTGTAACTTTGAATTTATAATTTTTCAATTTTGAATATATACATTGTCATTCCTGCACATAACGAAGCCGATTGTATTGGTTTAACATTAGAGTCCCTAGTAAATCAGACTTTAAAACCTAAGAAGCTTGTTATTGTTAATGATAATTCTACAGATAATACACAAGCAATAGTTGAATCTTTTACTTCTAAACATCAATGGATATCTCTAGTAAATTCTAAGTCTTCAAGTAAACATTTACCTGGTTCTAAAATTATAAATGCCTTTTATAAAGGTTTTAATTCATTAGATGAAGATTATGATATAATCTGTAAATTCGATGCAGATTTAATCTTTCCAGAACAGTATTTAGAGTGTATTGTTAACCACTTTAAAGCTAATTCTAAATTGGGAATGGCTGCTGGATTCTGCTACGTTAACAAGAATAATAACTGGATTTTAGAAAACTTAACAAGAAAGGATCATATTAGAGGTGCTTTAAAAGCTTACAGAAAAAATTGCTTTAACGACATAGGTCAATTAAAACCTGCTATGGGTTGGGATACTGTAGATGAGCTATTGGCTAAGTTTTATAATTGGGAGTTACTTACAGACGAGACTTTACACGTAAAACATTTAAAACCAACTGGAGTAAGCTATAACAAATCGGCAAAGTACTTACAGGGAGAAGCTATGTATAAAATGCGTTATGGTTTTATTTTAAATCTTTTAACGGCATTAAAAATGGGGATTAAAAAGAAAAGCTTTAGGTATTTTAATAATTACATTATTGGCTATTGTAAAGCAGTTTTTAATAAACCTAAACGTTTAGTTACCAAAAAACAAGGCAAATTTATCCGTAAATTACGCTGGCAAGGCATATTAAATAGGAATTAATTAAAAACTCCAATCTTTATAACTACTGGAAGCTTCCAGTTTTTTTTCTTTAGCGTCTTCTAATTCTGGAAAAAAATCGATTCCTGTTAATTGTTCTACTTTATCTACAGAAACTACAAATTCATATAATGGTTTATTAGAATCTTTATGTGGTATCAGAAAAGCTAGCATTTTTGTTTTACCTGAATTATTATCTATAATAACTTTATAAAACTCATTAGGTACTGCAACCTGCTCCTCTCCTATTGTTTTCATATTTCCTTTTAGCACACCTCCAGATACTACAAAAACACCATTATATTTACTAGCCCAATATCTTGTTTTTTGTTCTAACCTATTCCATACGCCTGCATTAAAAGCATGTGTTTGCGGACTTATATTACTTGTCAAAAAGGTCTCATCATGAGCTGTTTGGCTATACTTTCTATCTCCTGCTGGGCATAAATGGCCTCTATCGTATCCCGACTTTTTATAATTACGCCAATGTGCTGCCTTGGTTTTTACAGCTTTATCTACCTCAAAATAGGGGCGCTTAAAATGCGTATTAGATAAATGTGATTTTTTTAATTCGTATGCCACCCATTCTGCTTGTTCATGCGGTTCGCTGTAACTTAACGAATAGCCCCCATGATGTACAATTTGTCCTGTTGTACTTGTTGGTAAAAAATACTCATTTGTATTTTCCTTTTGCGATGCTCCTTTTGTTATTATCTGCTGCTGTTCTTCTTTCTCTGCATATAAATTATAGGAATATACTGCGATCAATAAAATAGCAGATAGGATTGAGTAAATCGTTTTTTTGGACATTATTATAATTTAAAACATCTAAAATAACTATTACTAATTGTATTAAGTACTAAAAGTAATACTTCGTATAAAAAAGATACCGGAATTTTATAAAATCCAGACAATAAGTATTGTTTTGAGTAGTTTATTTCTTGTATTTTATATTACCAAACATGACTTTATTTTGCAATATTTAAGTTTTTTATAACACTTATAATTAATTAATTGTTAAATAAATTCTTTTTTATTTCTGAAAAACTTAACCCGTTTATCTTTACTATAAACCACCTGAAACCACTAAATGACTATAAAAAATAAATTACCTCTACTTCTATTAACATTATCGCTAGTTTCCTTATTCTCAACCCAATCATTCTCTCAAGATTATAATTTTGATTTTGAAAATATTGAGAATAATAAAGCAAAAGATTGGTGGTGTAAAGAAAAAGAAGGCTATAGAGTAACTATAGATAAAAGCATTAAATATAGTGGAGAGCATTCCATTTTAATTGAAAGTACAAATGCTAAATCTCGAGAAGATTTTCAACCAATAACATATAGTATTCCAGTAAATTTTATAGGAAAAAAAATAAAGTTTTCTGCTTATATCAAAACAGAGAATGTAACTGAAGGATGGGCAGGTTTATGGTTAAGGATAGATCCGCATTTGGCATTTAATAATATGCAGAGAGAAGGTATAATCAAAACCACAGATTGGCAATGTTATGAATTAGAATTAAATATTCATGAAAGAGCAGAAAAAATTGTTTTTGGAGCCTTATTATCAGGAATGGGGAAAGTTTGGGTAGACAAAATAAAAATTACTATTGATGGGAAGTTATTACAACATGTAAATAAAACATCCGAAAATAACAAAAAAACTAAAAAAAAAGACTGGCTTCATTATTATTCTTTATCAATATATCACATTCAAAAAAAAGAATATGACAGCTCTTTATATTATTTAAATAAAGCTATTAAATTAGCTAAAGACAAGGATCTCTTATTTCTCTATGATTTTAAAACACAAATTAACTTTAATAAAAATGATTTTTCTGTTGAAAAAATATTAGAGGATTTCAATATAGCTATAAACACATCTATTGAATTAGATGATTTAGACTCAAAATTAATTTTTTTAAATTACCTCTCTAGTTTTTATTCTTCTTCAGGAAAGAAAAAAGAATTTATTAAAATTCAAAAAGAAATAGTTTATAATCTAGAGATAATAAAAAAAACTAATCAAGATTATTACAATAATT
Source organism: Pontimicrobium sp. MEBiC01747 (assembly GCF_053601635.1). Taxonomy (NCBI): domain Bacteria; kingdom Pseudomonadati; phylum Bacteroidota; class Flavobacteriia; order Flavobacteriales; family Flavobacteriaceae; genus Pontimicrobium; species Pontimicrobium sp. MEBiC01747. The sequence continues at coordinate 9,138 of NZ_JBSHNS010000167.1, read as the reverse complement.
TAATAAAAACTAAATCATTATCTCTATGCGAATCGTATAACTATATAACAAAAGCTTATATTTTTTTGAATGATAGTAAGAACGCTGAAAAATATAATATAAATACATATAAAAATCTACAAGAAAAAAAAGGCAAGTCTTATTTTTTTTGGCTTAGAGAATATTACATCAATGAAGGAGAAATAAGTTTTATCAATAAAAATTATGATTCTTCTAAATTATTTTTTAATAAAGCATACGAAAGAGACATAGATTATGACTCTAGAAACTTTCAAAAAAATTATTATTTAGGTAAAATTGCCTATATGGAAGAGAGCTATAATGACGCAATAAACTTTTTAGAAGAATATAAATATGATGAAAACAAAATATGGCAAGAAGATTACTATTGGTATCTTGCTAAGGCATACAAAAAAATTAATAAATTAAATAAAGCTAATTTATATCTTGAAAAGCATATAGAATATTTATCTAACTCAAAAGAAAGAAAAGATACATTAGTACTAAATCTAAGACAAGCAGAGATAAAAAGATCTAAATTAGAATTCGAAAACCTAAAAACTCAGAAAGAAGAAAACGAAAGTTACTTTTTATATGGCCTTATTTCTCTATCTGTACTAGTTGCTTTGGGCTTCCTATACATTGTAAGAAATAAACGAAATAATAAACAAAAATTTAAAGCTCTAATAGAGCAATTAAATAAAAAAGAAAAGAATCCTAATACTGATAGTATAACACCAGCGAAACAGAAGCTAGATATAACAGAAGAAACTATAGAGAAAATTTTAAATGGTTTAATAAAACTAGAAAAAAACCAATATTATTTAAATACAGACTGTAATACTACTAATGTTGCTAAAAAAATAAAAACAAATACAACATACCTTTCTAAGGTAATACGTTACCATTACCAAAGTAATTTTAATACTTATATAAATAACTTAAGAATAAACTACGCTGTTTATAGATTAAAAAATGACACTAAATTTAGAGCTTATTCTATTCAATCTATATCTGAAGAAATAGGTTATAAAAGTCCAGATTCCTTCACTAAATATTTTAAAAAACGTACTGGATTATTGCCTTCTTATTATATAAAACGGTTAAATTCTCAAAACACACAAAACAGCACAAAAACCTATAAATCAATTAATTAAAACACAAAAAGACACCCTATTTTTGGGAAAATAGGGTATTCACTGTTGTTTTAAGCCTTTTTTTTTGTGTGCTTTATAGTATAAACTCCGTGATACTATGAAGAAAATAACAACACTAATTTTATGCCTCATAGGCTTATTTTTAAATGCTAATACTTTAGGCTCAATTAATACTACATGTACAGATATAATTGCAGATTTACGCTATCTTAATGTATCCATTACTCCGGGATCCAACCAAATTACAATACATAATACACCAGAATCTACAGATGCATTTACAAATGCAGATATTGGTAAACTAATAGCAATACGAAAAGGCTTTCATAATGCCTCAGACCCTCAAGTTGGTACAGTACTGCCATTTACAACCCCAGGACGTATAGTAACTATTACTGCCGAAATTACTAATGTTTCTACAGATGGAACACAAGCCACAATAAACATTACGCCAAACCAAAATATTACGACAAAAGCTTATGTTTACACCAATAACTATAGCGCATTACAACATGCAATGAATACTAATACCGATGGAGTAATTACACTAGATCAAGATGGCATTATAGGTGTAAATCCTTTTTACGATTGTAATAATTTAGAACCAACAAATAAAGCTTTAGTTTTTCCTCACGACAGAGCAATAACCATTAGAAATACAAACAATGCAAGAATAAAGCTATGCGCAGAAAATATTAACTGGGATATTAGCTTTGCTTTATTTGCTACTTCTCTACCTAACAATAATCAAACTAGTTCTGCCTCAAATCATAATATAACAGTGGACGTATCTTGTATTCCTCCAGACGAGGCCACAACACGATGGGGAGGACAATGTTCATTTTTCTCAACAAGGTTATTAAGCCCTAGTCATGGAGCTGGAAGTTCTGTTAGGGATATTAAATTACTTAATACAACACCATTAGTCGAGGACCTTAATATGATGAATATAGACGCTTTTTGGAATAGTTATTTTAATGGCGTGCTAGGAGGCTTAGAAGACAACGCTAATTTTCAAAGAATATTTATAGAAAACACAGACCCAAACGCCACCATAAGAACACGAAATGGAGGCATTTCTCAATTTGGAGGTGGCTCTCAAATATTTATTAAAAAGTTAAGAGTCGATTATAGTGGGCATTATTTAGGAGAACGTGGAAGAGATTTCACCACAGAGGGAATTTATACAGAAAATGACGGTGGACGTTGGCAGTTTAACAATTTTGAAATTGTAAATGGTAAACTAAAACCAATGAACACTATAGATTTTTCATGGTACGACTATGTAGCCCCTTCTAGAACAATGGGTGTTAGTATTGATGGCGGCCCTTTTTATCAATTTCATTTAAACGATCCTGCTTTTGCTACTATTTTAAATGGTTATGAATTAGACGTTTCCAATACAACCTTAGCTAATGGTTCAAATCACACTATTACTATTCAATTTCATAATGACTTTAACTCCTTAGTGCTACCAACGCACACTAACCAAAACCCTAGCTGGGTAAAAACTTATGGGCATCCAAACTATGTTCATCAAGATGTTGCCTTTGATATTGAAGATGTTACAAGTGAATTTGGGCACTGGAGATATTATGCTTTCAGTGATCAATATGCAGGATCCATAGTTCCAGATAGAAAACCTCTTTTTTCAACAATTAGGACGTCTACAATACTTGGGACTGGGTTACAATTTGAAAACTATAGTCAAGCTGGAGACAATAGAATAATTGCAGATGCAACTAGAGGTGTTTTAAAAATATTTGGTAGTACTATAAAAGCCAGAAGAATTTTTGGGAATTTAGAATTAACAAATACTGAAATTACGGGAGAGTTCTTATACTTAAATAGTTTAACTAGCGGAAGTGGAAATAATTTTAAATTCAGGACTGTGGACGTTTATAACTCTGATTTTATTAGTGATAATGATTCCTATAATGCAACCTTAATACGGTTTCTAAAAGAAGGAGTTGTTGTTCAATTTAAAAGAACAGATTTCGGAACAACACTAATGTTAGATCGACATATTTTCCCCATTGTTCCTAATGGTACTTTACACTATTTAGATAATGTCGATACTAACGATAAACTTCCTTGGGCTTTTCATTATCCTAATCCTCTATATCAAACGTACTTTACAGAAAACACCAATTTAATATTTGAAAACTGTACTTTTAATTCATCTGCAAATGTCAATTTATTTCTAGGACCTGGTTTTCAAGGATCTACTGTGGAATTTAATAACTTTAAATTTAGTAACACATTGGGCTTTGCAAGATTAATAAGACCTTATTTTGATTCCAATCATCCAAATAATGGAATGGCTACTGTAAATAGTGGAGCTCCAAGAGGTGTGTTTAAAGATCGTATTAGACTCTTTCACACCTATTCAATACCTTATTTTTTAGATCATTCCGATTTAAATGCAGTTGGTTGTGATGTATTACAATCTAATCAATTTACTATAACAAATAAAAATGTAGCAATTATTAATCCAACATTTATAGAAAACTTATACGACATAACTAATGAACCTACTCGTTTTGGCGGCATAGATTGGGGAAATGGCGCTTATGTTAATGGTAATATTACACTTACTGTTCAAGATGACTATGTAAGGCTAAATCCATTTTATTCTACTAATGGGTTAAACAATAAAAGGAGTAATACAACTTTATCTAATCTAGTATTAAAAACATCTGGAAAAAGACATAACGGAGAAGTTATTGAATTTAAAATAGATCCATTACAAAATAGACTTATAGAAATAGGTTCTACTTTATCTGGAAACCCTATAGATAAATATTATGTAAACTCAGATCCAACTGGTACTCCTGGACTAGATGGCGAAATTGTATATTTAGAAGGAGACGATACAACTTACTGGACACATACCGTAACTCATAATAATATAACTGGACAAGGATATGATGTTACAAAAGAAACTGTTAATGATCATACTGAAATAAACACTAATGTATACTTTTCTATAAAACAAGAATCTAGATTAGATGAACAATGGGAAGACTTTGAATTCACATTAACAGGCACAGATAATTTAACTAAATATTATTTTAAAAATTCTTCTACAGATTTTTTTACTAATGGACCTAATATCGAGAATAATAAAATAAACGGCAATTATATTAAGCACTTCTGGACTTTTCAAGCTTATGACGATAATGGAACTAAAATAATAGAAAACGGGAATCCTGTTCTCTGTTATATAGAAAATAGAACTGGAAAAATTGTCTTTAAAAATAACTTACTCTTAGATATAAAACCAACCGAAGGATTAACAGTTACCAAAGGTTGGGAAGTAACGTCTCACGAATGGGTAGGGTTTGGTACTAAAATAGCTCCTAAAGTAATGTTGCAAGGTGCTGCATTAAATCCAAATACAGGAGAAGAACACTTAATGAGAGACAATTTAAGAGCAAACTCGTACATACCAACAACTAGCCCATATAGCGATATGCTTTCTTGTAATGCTAGTGTTTTTAATACAACCGGAGCTAATGCTATTGTAGATTGGATATATGTGGAACTTCGTAGTGCAACTGATAACACCGTTATTGTAGACGGTACCTCAGCTTTATTACAACGAGATGGAGATATCGTTGCTGTAGATGGAACATCATCGCTATCATTCAACCAACCTCATGGTGATTACTACATTGCTATAAAACACCGTAATCATCTTGGAGTTACAACAGCCAATACAGTTTCATTATCTGGAAATTTAGTACCTATCGATTTTACTGATGCAACAAATCAAATTACTTACGGTAATAATGCACAAACAACTTTTGGTATGCCTGCTAATAAAATTGCCATGTGGGCTGGCAATGCTAATGGTGATACTGTTGTACAATACTCGGGAACTACGCCAGATTCACCTAGTATTTTATCACTCGTACTTAATGCCCCTGGAAACTTTTTAAATTTCCCAACATATACCGTTACTGGTTACCACAACGAAGATATTAATATGGATGGTAATACTCAATATAGTGGCACAACTCCAGACACCCCTTTTATTTTACAAAATGTATTAGCGCACCCAAGCAATTTCCTCAATTTTAGCACGCATCAAATTATCGAGCAGTTGCCATAAAGATTATACAAATAAATATCTACAACTAGTCAGTTAGTTTACAATACAACAAATAAACCAACTACATGAGATAACAAATCATAAAATTTAAACGCATGAAAACATATAAATCAACAATAGCATTTACAATCTTTTTCTTCTTAATTAAATTTCAACTAAATGCGCAAAGTAGCTACTCTTACACCCTAAGAAGTAATGAATCGAATAGCTACACGGTAAGTGCTATTCCTAATTCAAATACAGGAACATTTAAAACAGCAGTACAAAGTTATGGGTTCACAATTATTTTACCAAAAGGGGTTAAAGCAAGTATTACTTCTTCACTCGGTAATACAGCTTCTGCTTCTTTTTTTAGCGGAGAACAGATTAAAAAACCCCAGTTTAATGGTTACTTAATTAGCGGAACATTAGCAAACGCTATTGAACTACCTGCGCCTTCAAGTAATAAAGCTACAGATATAGTTACCTTACAAATACTTGGAGAACACACTAAAGAAAGTATATATTTATTAGAAAATAATTCTAAAACAGCAATAGAAGTTATTGCATTACAAAGCTATCTTACAGCAGATACCATAAATGATAATACGTGGACATTTACCAATGTTATAGATTCAAAAACGTCTAAAGCACTTGAAAAATCATCCAATAATTTTAATACTAAAGAGAACACAAAACTCTTAGAATTATCAGTATACCCAAATCCTGTTAACGATGTCATTACTATTTATAGTCCTAAAGAAAAGCTAAATAAAATAGAGCTTTACAATAGTAATGGAGTACTTGTTTTAACCAAAAAAGATAATCTAGAAACCATAAATGCAAACAAATTAGCTAGTGGCCTATACTTTATAAAGTTAGAATCTAAAAACAGCCAAAAGACGATTAAAATCATAAAAAAATAACGGTTCTCAGTATATGTTTTGTGTTTTAAGGCTATGATGATTTATCAATCGTTAAGTAAATATACATAATAGTGCCTAAATCGTAGAGTATTTAACATGTAACAACCTAAAATTTAATCTATAGTTAAGAAATAGAACTTACGCTAAAAATCATAAAAATGAAAAATAATAACAAATTACTCTTTCTATTTATAGTATTCATTACAAGTGTATTAAACGCCCAAGTTAAATGTAAATCGTTTAAGCCAAACAAAACAACTATTAAATGTACAGAAGCATCTCATTTTGATGCTTTCGGAACACATAAAAAAAACATATTAGCAATAGACCGATTAGGAAATTACTATTGTGATGCAATTAAAACAGGTAAACAAGCTAAGCAAAAACCAAGCTTTAATAAAATTACCTCTCAAGGTCATTTTAAGACAGCTTACTTTGGAGAAGTCCCTTTAGAATTTAAAATAATTATAGATCAAGTTTTTGAAGATTTAGAACAATTTTTAGTGTTTCAATCTTCCTGCGATGGAACTATACCATTAATAGAAATAAAAATAATGTTAGATGACCTATCTGAAGGAGGCACTACACCTTTAAACGAACAACCTATTGCTACAGGTACTTCTTTTTACTCAACAGATACTAAAAAGGGAAAAATACTTCGAGGAGATTTATGGCATAGGATTAATACAGGTAAGAAAACAACCAATCAACCCAGTGATGCACAGATAACAATTAACCAAAACTACATGAATCAATTATTTGTGGATGGGTTTGTTGCAGACGTAAATAATGATGGTATTATGGATTATAATGGCATAAACATCACCGATGATGTTTATGATTTATATGGTATAATACTTCATGAAGCAATTCATGCTATGGGGTTTATTTCTTTTTTAGACCAAAATGGTAATGGTATAGATCATTTTATTAGCGTGTTCGATACGCTTCTAGAACATAATAACACTCCTTTTGTAGATACTTCTGTACCTTACGAATGGAGTATTACTTCTGGAATAAATACTAATACCGATTTTTTATCACCTTGTCCTGCTAATACTATTACTACATTAACAGATTCTTTTTCATTGCACAGTGCAGATAGTGACGGAAACTTTATAATGCCTTCTCACATTAATGACATTGGTAACTGTTTTAATGGTACTAATTATATAATGTCTCCTACCTATAATTTTAGAGAGTATAAACGATTAAGACATGATGAGGCTTCAATTCTATATCAATTAGGTTATAACTCTACAGGTATATATGGTACAGAAAACTTAGTAGAGACGCCAACCATTATTAACCCAAATAGAGACATAAACTACCCAGTAAGCACTCTAAATGTTGCATATACTAATGATGATCCCTGTGAAACCTACGAAACTTTTAATATTTGCGAAGCGCCCTTTTCTATAAACAGTATTGCTAACGATATTAATTTTAATACCCACAGTATTGTTAATGTAGAGGTTATTAACTTAATAAATTCGTCAGACTATATTAATGATGACCTACAAATAACAACACAACTTGTAAATAATACAATAAACATAACACCAACAAATGAACTTATTGTTGGGAGAGAATATAAAATTCGCTATCAACTACAAGAAAATACTACTGGTGCTATAAGTAATACAAGTATAGTATCATTAAAAATATTACCATGCGATGATTATCTCACAAACTTTAACTGTAATGAATCTAACAATTCCTGTAATTTAATATGTAATTCAGAATTTATTGCTAGCAACCATAACATGATTAATGATTTCCCTTTAATGGGCTATGGCATTGGTTATAATGATGTACCTGGTTGGTATCCGCTTACAGATAGATTAAGGTATTTCTTTAATGTCTACCAACCAGAAACTTTACCATTTATGACAAATCCAACTTCTACTATAATAACTAATAACCCTATTATATACTTAGAGAGACGAAGAGCCGCTATGACTAAATTAAAAACACCATTAGAAGCTAACAAACGCTATCTTGTTAGTCATTACAGTAAAGGAAACGCTCAAAACACATCACTCCCTGAAACTCATTATCAATACCGTATCGGATTTATAGAAAGTATTGAAAATGGTACTAATTATCCTGATACTTCTCCTTATTACAACGCAGAAAGCGTAACTAATCTTATAGCCAATAGATTTAATGTTTCCCAACAGGTATATTCTTTTGTTTCAGATAAAAACTATGAAGCATTATTCGTTTCAGGTAGACATTCTAATACCAGAGTATATTTTGATAATGTAGAAGTTATTGAAGATCGTATAGAAGAGATTCCAACTCAAGTAGAAGTTGTTTGCGAAACAGAAACTACTATTGGAGAAAACCTATGTACATTAAGAGGCATGGAGTTTTCATGGTGGTCAGCAGGAGCAGATTCAACCTTTGGAACAAGCGACGACATACAACTTACCCAAAACACAACCGATTTAATAACTACAGATAATACTACACCAACTGGAAATGGTTCTGAGTTAAATATAACTAATGTCTCTGATACAAACATCTACCAGCTTAGACGAAAAATGAAAGCAACTGAAGGATTACATTATACAGAAACTAATGGTTTAATAGCCTCTGTAACTATTCCTGAGGCAGAAACATTAGACTTTATAGATAATATAGAAATAACAGTATCCTGTATTACCGAATGTAATGTAGATGTTTATAATGACTTTGATACAGCAGATGTTACTTTTGGAGACAATAACCAATGTACAGCATTTCCATTTACGCACTTTTACGGTCCAGGCAATGGGCCTTTTCCATGGAAAGCTACCATTTATTATGCTGCTTACCATGTATTACTAACAGAAGATTTTTATAATGATTACAATTGTGATGTTTTATTAAATCAAGGTACTGGCACAAATATCTGGATGAGACCACATCGTATAAAAACACCGCCTTCTGGTCATGAAAGTGTTATGGCGTA
>NZ_JBSHNS010000166.1:0-817 GCF_053601635.1 Pontimicrobium sp. MEBiC01747 | reverse complement strand
GTTTTAATTTATTTAACAAATACTGTTTTATAAAAGTATAACTGCTCTATAAATTTGTAATGCAAAGATATGTTATAAAAACAACGTTTTATAATAGATATTTATTTTCTTAAAATTTGTTTTCGTATTAGGTTAATTCATCTAATTTTTAATCCATTTAAACCTTAATTTATTAAAAATAAAATAACATAAAATGTGAATTTGAATGATTCTGGGGTTGAAAACTTAGCCTTAATAATGAAAATCAAGATTATCTATTTTAATAAATATTGTATCAATTGCTATTGAAAAAAATCAAAGCTATGATGAATATAATACCAAGTGCTTAACATGACATAAATATAATTAAACCAAAATAATAACAGTTATTCTTTTTTTGATGCATGATGAATGCCTAATAGAAACATAAAAACAGCAATTATTAGTATAATATTAAATATCATTTATTAAAAGTAATAAAAAAGTAAAAAAGGCAAATTAATTTGAAATATTTACAACATGTTGTAATCAGACAAAAAAACGTCAAAGTTCACTTTTCGTTAAAAAGCTATAAAAATCGACAAAAATGCTAAGTGTTGATAGTCAGTTGATTATTAACGTGTTTTTTTACGGTTAAAACCGTAGTTTCTAATAAATAGGTTTTTATGGCTAGTCTCATTACCATAACTAAGAGTTTTCCTTAGTATAATTATACCTATATTTAGTTTCTTTATTCGTAAAATAATAATAACTAAATGAATCGCTTCCTTTTTGTTCTGTTATCTCTTGTGTTAACAACTCTTTTATTTAGCTGTTTCTAGACAGGCTGGCTTAATAT
>NZ_JBSHNS010000165.1:0-501 GCF_053601635.1 Pontimicrobium sp. MEBiC01747 | reverse complement strand
TGGAACGGTTACTGTGCCAGCGCCTTCGTTGACTGTTGCGTCGGCTATTGTTACTGTTGGCGCATTGTCGTTATCGGTGATCGTTACTGTTCCGCTTGGGTCGGTGTTTGTTGTGTTTCCGCTGGTTACTGTGCCATCGACTGTAAAGGTCTCATCGGCTTCATCTATGGCATCATCCGTGATTGGAATCACTACATCGACACTGGTGCTTCCTGCTGGAATGGTTACGGTTGTTGTTGTTACGGTGTAATCGCTTGTGCCGGCTGTGCCTGTTGTCGTTACAATATCCACTACAACGTCTGTTGAACTTACGGTATCTATGCTTACTGGAACGGTTACTGTGCCTGCGCCTTCGTTGACTGTTGCGTCGGCTATTGTTACTGTTGGCGCATTGTCGTTATCGGTGATCGTTACTGTTCCGCTTGGGTCCGTGTTTGCTGTGTTTCCGCTGGTTACTGTGCCATCGACGGTAAAGGTCTCATCGGCTTCATCTATGGCATC
>NZ_JBSHNS010000164.1:0-1164 GCF_053601635.1 Pontimicrobium sp. MEBiC01747 | reverse complement strand
TAAGAAATCGGGTAGGTTTTCGCCTACGTTACCATCGGTATCGGTTGGGCTTGATACGCCTGTGCCTGCACTGCTTGGGATTCCTGTAACTGGGTCTGGGGTTCCATCGGCTATGCCGTCGTTATTAGCGTCTGTTCCGCCTGTTTCTGCGGTATCGTAGATGCCATCGTTGTCGGCGTCTAGGTCTAAGTGGTTACTTACGCCATCGCCATCATTATCGTACGCTGGTTCTACGGTTCCGTTGACGTCTCCTACTAATGGATCGGCGGGGTCGTCGTCTAAATAGTTTGGTACGCCATCGTTATCGTCATCGGCACTTGGATCGCCTGGGCCTTCGGCTACGTCTAGAATCCCATCGTTATCGTCATCTTGGTCTACTACATCTGGGATGCCATCCATGTCGGCATCTGGTCCCATGTCTACGGTTATGGTTACCGTTGCGGTATCACAAACATCGTCTGGTGTTGGTCCATCGCCTGTTAAATCGTTACATACCGTGTAGTCTACGGTTACTGTCATACCGCCTTCGCTTAAGGCTGGCGTGTAGTTTAACTCGCCTGTATTTTCATCGAATGTGATGATTCCTACTCCTGTGCCTGTGCCTGCATCGGTGATGTATACATCACTTCCGGCTGTGCTTGTATTGTCTGGTAAGTAATCGTCGTTTGTTAAAATGTCTATAGTCTCAACCATGCCTACCATTGCTGTTGCGGTATCGTCTACTGCGGTTGGGTCTTGTGGGTTAGAATCGGTTGTATCTGGGTTACCATCGTTATCGTCGTCTGGGTCACAGGTGTTGGCTATTCCATCGGTATCTGGGTCTGGGCCTGTTTCTAAGTGATCTGCTGTGGTGTTACTATCGCTGTCTGCTCCTGTGGCTGGGTAACTGGCTCCTACGACTGTTCCGTTAGCATTGACTGCTGCTGGGTCGGTGCCATATTGTCCGCCATCTCCGCCATCGGCTGTGTTCTCTCCATAGTATTCGTTAGCGTCTGAGCAGCCATCGTCATCACTGTCACTGTCTAAGAAATCGGGTAGGTTTTCGCCTACGTTACCATCGGTATCGGTTGGGCTTGATACGCCTGTGCCTGCACTGCTTGGGATTCCTGTAACTGGGTCTGGGGTTCCATCGGCTATGCCGTCGTTATTAGCGTCTGTTCCGCC
>NZ_JBSHNS010000163.1:0-8184 GCF_053601635.1 Pontimicrobium sp. MEBiC01747 | reverse complement strand
AGTTAGTACTGAAATAAAGCAAAAAACGATAGGAAAAGACATTTCCTTAACAGGTGTTGGCTTACATACAGGAAAAGATGTTACATTAACTTTTAAACCAGCAGCCGCAGATACAGGATTTGCTTTTAAGCGAGTAGACTTAGAAGGAACACCTAGTATAGAAGCAGATGCAAATTATGTAACTAATACGCAAAGAGGAACTTGTTTGGAAAAAAATGGCGTTACCATTCAAACATGCGAACACGTATTAGCAGCGTTAACAGGTTTAGATATAGATAATGCAATTATAGAATTAGATAATTCTGAGCCTCCAATTATGGACGGCTCATCTAAGTTTTTTGTTGAAGCTATTGAAAATGCAGGAATTGTTGAGTTAGATGCTTATCGAGAAGAGTATGTAGTAACAGATGTTATTTCGTATTGCGATGAAGAGTCTGGAAGCGAAATATTAGTTATGCCATCTAAAGAGTACCAAGTAACCACTATGGTAGATTTTGGTACAAAGGTTTTAGGAACACAAAATGCGACTTTAAAGCATTTATCAGACTTTAAAGAAGAAATTGCAGACTCAAGAACATTTAGCTTTTTACATGAACTAGAATCGCTCTTAGAACATGGATTAATAAAAGGAGGCGACCTTAATAATGCTATCGTATACGTGGATAAAGAATTATCCGATGAAACTATGGGGAAGCTAAGAGAGGCCTTTAAAAAAGATACTATTTCAGTTAAGCCTAATGGTATTCTTGATAACTTAACATTACATTACCCTAATGAAGCTGCTAGACATAAACTACTTGACGTAGTAGGCGATTTAGCGTTGATTAAAACAAGAATTAGAGGTAAAGTTATAGCAAATAAACCAGGTCACTTTGTAAACACTCAGTTTGCAAAGAAAATGGCTAAACTTATAAAGAACGAAAGACGTAACAATGTTCCAGTAATAGATTTGAACCAACCGCCAGTAATGGATGTAAATCAAATTATGGATATGTTACCGCACAGGCAACCATTCTTATTAATAGATAAAATTTTCGAATTATCCGAAAATAATGTGATAGGAATGAAAAATGTAACAATGAACGAGCCATTTTTTGCAGGACACTTCCCTGGAGCACCAGTAATGCCAGGTGTTTTAATTATAGAAGCTATGGCACAAACTGGAGGAATACTAGTTTTAAGTACTGTCCCAGATCCTGAAAACTATTTAACCTTCTTTATGAAGATGGATAACGTAAAATTTAAACAAAAGGTTATGCCTGGAGATACGCTTATCTTTAAATGTTCGTTAATTACACCAATTAGAAGAGGTATATGCCATATGCAAGGTTATGCATACTCTAATGGTAAATTATGTGCAGAAGCCGAATTAATGGCGCAAATAACAAAAGTAAAATAAACAAGAAGTTGTAACATACTATTCAAGCAAAACTCTAGTTTTGTTTAGATATATTATGCTTCAATTATTTAATATAAAAAAACATAGAGATGAACCAACCATTAGCTTACGTACATCCAGGCGCTAAAATTGCTAAAAATGTAGTGATAGAGCCATTTACAACAATATATAATAATGTTACTATTGGCGAAGGAACCTGGATAGGAAGTAATGTTACTATTATGGAAGGTGCTCGTATAGGTAAAAATTGTAATATTTTCCCTGGATCTGTAATCTCTGCAGTACCTCAGGATCTAAAATATAACGATGAAGATACAGAAACTATTATAGGAGATAATGTTACCATTAGAGAATGTGTAACTATAAATAGAGGAACAACAGATAGAATGAAAACAGTTGTAGGCAACAATTGTTTAATAATGGCTTACTGCCACATTGCACACGATTGTATTGTTGGAGATAATTGTATTTTTTCTAATAATACTACCTTAGCAGGACATATAAATGTAGGCGATTATGTTGTTTTGGCAGGAATGACCGCGGTGCATCAATTTTGTTCTATAGGAAATCATGCCTTTGTAACAGGAGGATCTTTAGTGCGTAAAGATGTACCACCATTTGTAAAAGCTGGTAGAGAACCTTTATCTTATGTTGGTATAAATTCTGTAGGATTAAGACGAAGAGGGTTTACAACAGAGAAAATAAGAGAAATTCAAGATATATTTAGATTATTATATCAAAAAAACTATAACAATACACAAGCCGCTGGGATTATAGAAGCGGAAATGGAAGCAACTACAGAACGCGATGAAATATTAATGTTTATTAAAAATTCTCATCGTGGTATTATGAAAGGTTACTTCAAATCAAATTAAAAACAAAATAGCATTAGCTAATAATTAAACACCAATAACATGGCAAGTACTTCAGATATTAGAAACGGATTATGTATTAGATATAATCACGATATTTATAAAATAGTAGAATTTTTACATGTAAAACCAGGAAAAGGCCCTGCTTTTGTAAGAACAAAATTAAAAAGTGTTACCTCGGGTAAGGTAATAGATAATACATTCTCAGCCGGACACAAACTAGACGATGTACGTGTAGAAACACACAAATTTCAGTATTTATATAATGAAGGAGAAACGTATCACTTTATGAATACAGAAGATTATTCTCAAATAGAATTACAAAAAGCAGCTTTAGATTCTCCAGATTTAATGAAAGAAGGAGAAGTCGTTACTATTTTAATTAACTCAGAAGATAACATGCCGTTATCAGTAGATATGCCAGCGAGTGTTATTTTAGAAGTTACAGCAACAGAACCAGGAGTTAAAGGTAATACAGCTACAAATGCTACAAAACCAGCAACTGTTGAAACTGGAGCAACTGTTAATGTACCTCTATTTATAAATGAAGGCGATAAAATTAAAGTAGAGACCGCTAAGGGGACTTACAAAGAAAGAGTAAAAGAATAATAAAGTAGGTCGTAATCGGTATTTAGTAAGCAATTCTTACTCAATATTAGATGCTAATATTAGAGAGCAATAGATGAAATTCCCTAAACAATATACTTTAAAAGAAATAGCGCAAATTATTAATTGTGAATTTGTAGGCGTCAATGATTTTCCTGTATTAGGAATGAACGAAATTCATGTAGTAGAGCCTGGGGATATTGTCTTTGTAGATCATCCAAAATATTATAATAAAGCATTAGAGTCTGCGGCTACAATAGTATTAATCAATAAAAATGTAGATTGCCCTGAAGGTAAAGCATTGTTAATTAGTGAGGATCCTTTTAGAGACTTTAACAAGTTAACACAACATTTTAAGCCTTTTCAAAGCACTAATGTAAGCCTTTCAACATCTGCTACAATAGGAGAAAATACAGTAATTCAACCTAATTGTTTTATTGGTAATAACGTTGTTATAGGAGATAATTGTGTTATTCATGCAAATGTAACCCTATACGATGATACTGTGATAGGTAATAATGTAACAATACATTCAGGAAGTATATTAGGAGCCAGTGCCTTTTATTATAAAAATAGACCAGAAGGCTTCGATCAGTTACTCTCTGGAGGTCGTGTTGTAATAGAAGATAATGTAGATATAGGAGCATTATGTACAATAGATAAAGGTGTTACAGGAGACACAACAATTGGAGCGGGTTCTAAGCTAGATAATCAAATTCAAGTTGGACATGATACTGTTATAGGAAAAAAATGTTTAATAGCCTCTCAGGTCGGTATAGCTGGTTGTTGTATTATAGAAGATGAAGTTACCATTTGGGGGCAAGTAGGCACAAATAGTGGTATAACAATAGGAAAAAAAGCTGTGATTTTAGGGCAAACAGGTGTTACAAAATCTGTAGAAGGTGGGAAAAGCTATTTTGGAACACCAATTGAAGAATCTAGAGTAAAATTAAAAGAGTTAGCTTACGTTAAGCAAATACCTAATATATTAAACGAACTAAAAAGTAATAAATGACAGCTAAAACTATAGTTCAATCCTTTTACGATTTAGACTTAGCAACTTGTGAAAATGCTATGGATAAATTTCATAAGGATTGTGAGTTACATTGGAATAGTAGTAAAGGGTTTACAAAATTAGATTATAATGGTATCGAAAAAATGATGGAAGGTGTTCGAGAATCTTTTCACTCATTTACCTACAAACTAAGTCATCTTCTAGAAAGCGACAATACGGTAACAGCAAGATATACTGTGTACGTAACAAGTATTGAGCGTCCAGAAAAAGAAGACCCATTAGCACATTTCATTTCTATTTGGGAAGTAAAAGATGGTAAACTCTATAGAGGCTGGGAGATGAGTCAATTATTAGATGAAACTCCAGAAAATATCTCATCCTATTCAGAAATAAAAATTTAAAAAATAGCTTAATAAATACTAATCAAAATAGTATTTTTGCTGAAAAATTAAGAAGCTTTAATAAAAGTTAAAATAGAAATTACCTAACATAAATATAAAATGAGCGTTTTAGTAAACAAAGATTCAAAAATAATAGTTCAAGGATTTACAGGTAGTGAAGGTACTTTTCACGCTAGTCAAATGATTGAATACGGAACAAATGTTGTAGGTGGCGTTACTCCAGGAAAAGGAGGTCAAACACATTTAGATAAACCAGTTTTTAATACAGTACAAGAAGCTGTAGAGAAAGTAGGAGCAGATACAACAATTATATTTGTACCGCCAGCGTTTGCTGCAGATGCAATTATGGAAGCTGCAGATGCAGGAATTAAAGTAATCATTACAATTACTGAAGGTATTCCTGTTGCAGATATGATTAAAGCTTCAGATTATATAAAAGGTAAAGACTGCCGCTTAGTAGGACCTAACTGTCCAGGAGTTATTACTCCAGGTGAAGCTAAAGTTGGTATTATGCCTGGTTTTGTATTTAAGCAAGGTAAAGTAGGTATTGTTTCTAAATCAGGAACATTAACTTATGAAGCTGCCGATCAAGTTGTTAAACAAGGATTAGGAATAACAACAGCAATTGGTATTGGAGGAGATCCAATTATAGGAACAACAACAAAAGAAGCTGTAGAGTTATTAATAAACGACCCAGCAACAGAATGTGTTGTAATGATAGGTGAAATTGGAGGTCAATTAGAAGCAGATGCTGCTAAATGGTACCAAGATAGCGGAAGCAAAAAACCAATTATTGGGTTTATAGCAGGAGAAACTGCACCAGCAGGACGTACAATGGGGCACGCAGGTGCAATTGTAGGTGGTAGTGATGATACTGCACAAGCTAAAAAAGCAATTATGAAAGCATGCGGAATTCATGTAGTGGATTCGCCTGCAGAAATTGGTAAAAAAGTAGCAGAAGTTTTAGGATAAGAAGATTTAGCTAAAATAAATACATAAGTTGTTTTAATAGTTAAAAATTGTTAAAATAATTATAATAAACAAACGTTATAAGTTCGTTGGCTGTACATTAGCTAACGAACTTTTTTTTTAACAAAAAACTATCAAAAAATGAAGCACTTAAAATTAGTTATTATGCTTGCGGTTGTTGCTTTCGTCTACAGCTGTAAAAAAGGTAACGAAACTAAAACCTCGGCAATGGCTTACAGTACGGAAGCAAAAACAGATGCTAATGGTTATAGTTACGAAACCGTTGCTAATGACCCAACGGGATTACGCTTATATACTTTAGATAATGGATTAAAGGTATACATGAGTAAAAACACAGATGAACCAAAAATACAAACATATATTGCTGTTAGAGCAGGTTCTAATTACGATCCTAAAGAATCTACAGGATTAGCACACTATTTAGAGCATATGGTGTTTAAAGGAACCGATGAAATAGGAACTCTAGATTGGGAAAAAGAAAAGGTTTACCTAGATCAAATTTCCGATTTATATGAGCAGCATAGAGCAGAAACAGATCCAGATAAAAAATTAGAACTATATAGAAAAATAGATGAAGTATCGTTAGAAGCATCACAATATTCTGTAGCTAATGAATACGATAAAATGACGAGTTCATTAGGAGCTACAGGAACTAATGCACATACATGGTTTGAAGAAACTGTATATAAAAATAAAATTCCTGCTAACGAGTTAGGTAAGTGGCTAACATTAGAAGAAGAGCGTTTTAGTCAATTAGTACTACGTTTGTTTCATACAGAACTAGAAGCTGTATTTGAAGAGTTTAATAGAGGTCAAGATAATGATGGTAGAAAAAGTTATGCAGCAATGTTAGAAGGCTTATTCCCTAATCATCCATATGGACAACAAAAAACAATAGGAACAGCAGAGCACCTTAAAAATCCATCATTAGTAGACATTAATAATTATTTTGATAAATATTATGTGCCAAATAATATGGCAATGGTATTAGTAGGAGATTTAGACTTTGATAAAACAATAGCAGAAGTAGATAACACTTTTGGTAAGCTTAAAAAGAAAGACGTTACACATCCAGTACTTCCAAAAGAAGAACCAATTACATCAGTTGTAACTAAAGAAGTCTTTGGGCCTACAGCAGAAAGTGTTGGGCTTGCATTTCGTTCAGGAGGTGTTAATACAAAAGATGAGAAGTTTGTAACACTGTGTGATATGATTTTGGCAAATGGAAATGCTGGTTTAATAGATTTAAACTTAAATCAAAAACAAGTAGTACAAAGTGCAGGATGCTCACCAACTTTTTTAAATGATTATGGTTACCATAGCTTTAGAGGCTCTCCAAAAGAAGGACAATCTTTAGATGAAGTTAAAACGTTATTATTAGAGCAAATTGATAAATTAAAGAAAGGAGAGTTTGAAGAGTGGATGATTGAAGCTGTTGTTAACGACCTTAAAAAATCTCAATTGCAACAATATGAAAACAGTACAGCTTTAGCATCAGCCTATTACAATGCATTTATTCATCATGAAAATTGGGCTAATAAAGTAAAGTTTTTAGACGATTTAAAAGCTATTACTAAACAAGAATTAGTAGCATTTGCTAATGAATTTTATAAAGATAACTATGTTGTAACTTACAAGCGTAAAGGTGAAGATAAAAACATTGTAAAAGTTTCAAACCCAGGAATTACACCAGTTAACTTAAACAGAGATAAATCTTCAGAATATATGAAGAATTTTAATAAAATGGAATCAAAACCATTAGAGCCTGTTTATGTAGACTATACTTCTGCAATAAAAGAAACAAAGACCGATAATGGTATAAATGTATCTTACATAGAAAATGAAACTAATGATTTATTTAACTTAAACATCATTTTCGATATGGGAAGTGATAATGATAAAAAATTAGGATTAGCCGTTGGATATTTAGCATACCTTGGAACAGATAAATATTCTGCAGAAGAATTAAAGAAAGAGTTTTATAAACTAGGAATAGATTATTCTGTTAATGCAGGAGGAGAGCAAACTTTTGTTGGGTTAAGTGGTTTAAAAGAAAACTTACCTAAAGGCTTAGAATTGTTAGAGCATTTATGGGAAAACGCAGTTGCAGACGAGGATGCATATAGTAAATATGTAGAATCTATAGCAAAAGGAAGACAAAATAATAAAACAAGTAAAGGAAGTATTTTAAGATCTGGTTTATTAAATTTTGCTAAATATGGTGAAAATTCAAGATTACGTAATATTATACCAGTGAGTGAATTAAATGCTATAAACCCACAAGAGTTGGTAGAATTAACAAAAGGCATGAAAAACTACAAACAACGTATGTTTTATTATGGTAAAGATGTTAATTCTGCAGTAACAGCATTAAATAAGTTTCATAACGTTTCAAGTGACTTAAAAGAGTACCCAGAAGCAATGACTTACTTAGAAAAGGAAACAGGAGGAAATGTTTATTTTGTTGATTACGATATGGTACAATCCGAAATGATGTTTTTAGCAAAAGGAGAACCTTTTAAAGTAGAAAACATGGCTGCATCAACATTATTTAACACCTATTTTGGAGGAGGATTATCGTCTATAGTTTTTCAAGAAATTCGTGAATCAAAATCATTAGCATATTCAGCTTGGTCTAATTACTCAACAGCACGTAAAAAAGGAGATGCTAACTATGTAATGGCTTACATTGGTACACAAGCTAATAAAATGCCAGAAGCAGTAGATGCAATGATGAACTTAATGAGCGATATGCCAGAAGCAGAAGATCAATTTAATGCAGCAAAAGAAGCAACATTAAAAAAATTAGCAGCGCAGCGTATCACAAAATCTAATGTATTTTGGAGTTACGAAAGACTAAAGAAATTAGGAATAGAGAACGATAATCGTGAGGCAATGTCC
>NZ_JBSHNS010000162.1:0-15579 GCF_053601635.1 Pontimicrobium sp. MEBiC01747 | reverse complement strand
GTTTTACACTAAATGGTAATTCTAAAACTTTAGAACCATATTGAAAATCGAAATCTAGGCCACCAACACTTACACGCTCCCAGCCATTATTTGTTCCTTTTCCGCCTAATAAGTTTATTTTTTTTGTTTCTCCTTTACTTGTTACATTTAACACTATACCGTCTTGGTCGTTTTTAAGAATTTTCGATTTCTTAACAATATCGAAAGTCCCTTTTATAACGGGTTTAGGGAATACCATTTGCATTTTTCCTATAATATAACGCGAACGTAACATTAATGGTTGTATACTATCTTTTACTAATTGCCCCGTATTCATGGTTGCCATCTGTAAATATTCGCCTTCAAATGGTGATTCTATGGTTAACTCATCGTTTTTATATGTAATATTAATAGCTCCTTCTGTTGGTTTATTTAATGCTATTAAAGTGTTGTGAATATTTTCTATTGAACCAACTTTTAAAAAGTGGTTATGTGGTTGTCCATTACCCGCTTCAACAATTTTAAGATATTCTTCTCCAGATTCATCAGGAATAATATCTAGTTCTGCTCCCGCTACAAACTTTTCTAAGGTTACCGTAAATGGTTGCCCATTGTAATCTTTATTTAATTCAAAATCATTATCTAGTCGTGGAGAAAAATCTACTTCGTTTTCTATACGTAATCGTTGGGCTACTCCATTAATTTTATAATCTCCATTTACAAACCCAGAAATGTATGTTTTTTGAGATAAGAATACATTTTCTGTTACACCTTCTCTAATAGGCATCATCCCTTCAAAACTATAGTATCTTGTTATAAAAGATCCAAAAATGATAAATATAAAGGCTAAGTGTAATGTTAATGTTGCCCATTTTTTTAGTTTATACAATCGGTATCTAAAAATATTTCCTATAAAGTTGATGATAAAAAATACCATTATGGCCTCGAACCACCAAGCATTGTATATTAATGTTCTTGTATATGGTGTTGGTGATGTGTCCATATTTCTGTCCAAAATAGTACCTGTTGCCATTGCCGCAGCAAAGACAATAAATAAAATGGCAGTAAGTCTTGTAGAAAATAGAATTTTGGCGAGTTTATTCTGCATAATTATAGCCTTTTTTAGCTCGTGCAAATATAATCGTTTTTGTTCGTTTCTTATAGGACAAATGCTTCAATATTGTGTTAAACTTAATAATTTAAGTGATTTACTTTTTAGACCGCGCTTCAAATATTTTTAAATATAGAAATGTTCCCATCTTTCTAGCTCTACGTTTAGCTAGTTCCGCTATATCTCCTTTAAAAAGTTCATTTATAGTTTGTGTCCATAGGTTTAACCAAATTCCAAAGTGTTGTTCGTTTATACTATTGGCATTTGCTTTATCTACTTCTACATGAGCTTCTAAGGGGTTTCCTTTATATTTCTTGTCTAATTTTCTTGTAAAGAACAAACTTGTTTCCCAAAAGGTTGTTAACAGCTCTAAGTGAGCATCCCAATCTTTAATTCTTGAATTAAAGATTGGACCTAGTGTATTTTCTACTCTAACTTTTTCGTAAAATGTAGAAACTAGCAAAAAAACATCTGCTCTATTATTTATATCTTCTTTTATAGCGCTCATTATTGTTTATAGATTAATAATGCATAATACAATATTAGTAAATAGTGACAACAACAATAGGTTAAATACTAATTTATAGTGCATTTGTGCTAATACCGACGCATTATATAACATAGATAAGATAACACAAAGTGTAAGTTGAAAAAAAGGAAAATAATCTGCTGTACTACTCATTAAAATATACATTGCTGCAATAGACCCTATACAGCTTTGTAAAATAATGGTTAGTGGAACATAAACCATAAATCGTTTTTTAAAATCGGCTAATGCATAATTATAATAATTCATTTTCTTGGGTATTTTAGATTAACAGGACAAATTTCGATACCTTGTATTTGTTTTTATATGATTCAAATCATAAGCTCATGATATCTCTTAATATTTTAGAACAGTATAATGTTCAGCTCAAGCATTATGCAAAAGATCAAGTTATTTTTAACGAATTAGAAACGCCTTTATATTACTACCAAATACAAACAGGGCGTGTTAAAATGTATAATTTAACTGAAGATGGAAAAGAGTTTGTTCAAGGCTTCTTTGAAGATCATCAATCGTTTGGAGAACCTCCTTTGTTTGGTGATTTTAAATATCCTGCAGCTGCCATTAGTTTAGTAGAGACTTCTATTTATATTATACCAAAAGCTACATTTTTAGAGCTTTTAATACAGCATCCAGATGTTCACTTAAGTATTACAAAATTGTTATGCAAACGCATGGTATATAAAGCTAAAATAATGAAAGAGGTTTCAATACACCCTCCAGAGCATCGTATTTTAACCTTATTGGGACATTTAAAATCTACAGCTAATACCGATGGTTTGTATGAGGTAAATTTAACTCGACAGCAAATTTCTGATTTAACAGGGTTAAGAGTTGAAACTGTAATTAGAGCCGTAAAAAAACTCGAAAAAATGGGGCGTCTTTCCATTTTAAAGCGTAAAATTTACTTTTAGCACTTTTAAGTTAATAGTCTGTAAGTTTTTAAATCAGCTTCCGTTTAATAGAATAGGAATACTAATTATTAAATAAAATTATTATGGACAGAAAAACATTCATCAAAAAATCATTAGGTGCAATAGCAGTAGCAATACCTGCTTATACTCTTTTAAGTTGTTCAAGTTCGGACGATTCTGCCCCAGCGACTCCCCCACAAAGTTCAGGTGCAAATTGTGGTACTAATGGAACTTCTAGTTCTATAGGTAGCAACCACGGACATACTCTAGTTGTTTCCGCTGCAGATGTTACGGCTGGTGTGGAAAAAACATATAATATTCAAGGTAATTCTGCTCATCCACATACTGTAACTGTTAGTGCTGTACAGTTTACTACTTTACAAAGTAATCAACAGGTTACAGCAACTTCGTCTAACGATAGTGGACATACCCACTCTATTACTATTTCTTGTGCTTAAATAATTTAAGTATTTCACTTTATTAAAGCACAACTTATGTTTATTTTTGCTTTATGATAAAGACCGTAATACTTGGTGCTGGCAATGTAGCCACACATTTATTTAAAGCATTTAATGCCTCAGAAACAGTTACTGTTGCACAATGGTATAATAGGAATTTAAAGTCTATTTCTAAATATAAAAATAGCGTCTCTATTACCGATAATTTATCGGAGTTAGTAGAAGCAGATGTATATATACTTGCTGTTAGTGATGATGCAATAGAATCACTATCTGTAGATTTACCTTTCAAAAATAGATTGGTTGTACATACTTCAGGTAGTTCTAGTTTATATACTGTAGATAAAAAGCATAAACGTGGTGTTTTTTACCCTTTACAAACCTTTTCTAAAGACGCCCCAATAGATTTTAAAGATGTTCCGCTTTGTATAGAAGCTTTAAAAAGGGAGGATCTTCCTATTTTAAAAGCCCTTGCTAAAGCTATTGGAAGTAAAAGTCATAAAGTAAACTCAGACCAAAGACAGGCTTTACATCTTGCTGCTGTTTTTGTAAATAATTTTACAAATCAATTATACCGAGTTGCTCATGAAATTACAGAATCTCAAGGTGCCGAGTTTGATATTTTAAAGCCTTTAATTAAAGAAACAGCCAATAAAATAGAGTCTCTTTCTCCGTATTTAGCACAAACAGGTCCTGCACTACGCAGAGATAAGAAAACAATAAAAAGGCACTTAAAATTATTGGAGAACGAACACCATAAAGACATTTATAACCTGCTAACTAAATCAATTCAAAAAACACATGGAAGATAAAAGCTATAAAGAGTACTTAAAACATATAACTACTTTTATATTTGATGTAGATGGTGTATTAACAGATGGTTCTTTAACCATTGCTACTAATGGCGATTTATTAAGAACTATGAATGTTAAAGATGGCTATGCTATGAAGCAAGCCTTAGCTAAGGGATTTAATATTTGTATAATTTCTGGTGGCACAAACGAAGGTGTTGAAAAAAGATTAAACACGTTAGGTATTAAAGATGTGTATTTAGGTGCTCATCAAAAAATAAACCAGTTCACAGCGTATGTTTCTAAGCATAATATAAAACCAGAATCTGTTTTGTATATGGGAGATGATATCCCTGATGTGTCTGTAATGAAGGTTGTTGGCTTAGCAACTTGCCCTGTTGATGCTGTTGCAGAAGTTAAAGCTAATTCAAAATATATTTCGCATAAACACGGTGGTAAAGGTTGTGTGCGTGATGTTATTGAGCAAGTTATGAAAGTACAAGATAAATGGGAAACTTTGTAAAAATATTATAAATCTCCACTAATAATAAAAAAGACTTTCTTTTTCAGAAAGTCTTTTTTATTACATTTGTTTTAAGCTCATAAAAGCTTAATTAAACTAATAAACTGTAATTATATATATGCAAAATATCCTCAACCTTATTCGTTGGAAAAATTTACTAATGATAGCTTTTGTTCAATTATTAGTAAAATATGCTTTATTTAATTCATTGGCTGTAGATACTTATTTAAGTTCTATTAACTTTACGCTACTCATATTATCTACATTATGTATAGCTGCTGGCGGCTATATTATAAATGATATTTATGATGTAGAAACAGACACTATAAACAAACCTAATTTAGTTATTATAGGTAAACACATCTCTGAAAGTAAAGCCAATACGCTATATATGGCTTTAACCTTTATAGGCGTTATTATTGGTTTTTATTTAGCTAATGGTATTGGCCGCCCTAAGTTTTTTGGTTTCTTTGTTATCATTGCTGCTTTATTATATGTTTATAGTACTTCTCTAAAACAGATTGCTGTAGTGGGGAATATTATAGTTTCTTTTTTAGTAGCCTCTAGTATTTTAATTGTTGGTATTTTTGAATTGCTTCCAGCTATTAATGAACAAAACCAAAACCTTCAATCGACAATGTTTGAAGTTTTAGCAGACTTTGGAATTTTCGCTTTTTTATTAAATTTTATTAGAGAAATAGTAAAAGATATTCAGGATGTAGATGGAGATTATAAATCTGGGATGCAAACCTTACCTATTATTCTAGGAAAATCAAGAACTGCTAAAATTGCTTTTACTTTAACTCTAATTACAATAGCTATAATTATTTTTTATGTAACTAAGTATCTTTTTATGCATAAAGAAGTTGTTATTTACTTTTTAATTATGGTTGTAGGGCCACTTATATATACTGCTATAAAGTTATTTACAGCCGAAAAAAACAGTGAGTTTAAGCATATTAGTTTTATATTAAAACTAACAATGTTAACAGGAATGTTGGTTATGGTATTATATTGGCTTATCTTTTAAAACATGTTAAACGATAAACTAAAAAACCATACCATTATTTTGGCTTCTGGCTCTCCTAGACGCCAACAATTTTTTAAAGACTTAGGTGTAGATTTCGAAATTAGATTGAAGCCCATAAAGGAAGAGTACCCACCAACTCTACGCCATTTTGAAATTACTAATTATTTGGCACAGTTAAAATCTATGCCATATTTAAAAGATTTAAAGGATAACGATATTTTAATTACTAGCGATACTATTGTTTGGCATAACGAACAAGCTTTAGGAAAACCAAGAAGTGATGCTGAGGCTTTTAGCATTCTATCATCTTTAAGCGGGCAAACGCATGAAGTTATTACGTCTGTATGCATGCGTACAAATAGCTACCAGAAAACAGTTAGTAATGTTACCAAAGTAACCTTTAAAACCTTTACAGAAGACGAAATTTGGTATTATATAAATACGTATAAGCCTTTTGATAAAGCTGGAGCTTATGGCATTCAAGAATGGATTGGCCTTATTGGTGTTACTAAATTAGAAGGTTCTTACTTTAATGTTATGGGCTTACCTACACACCTTGTATATGAAACGTTAAATGTTATTGCAGAAAAATAATAGAATTGTAACTTTATAGTTATAATACAGACTATAATGAAACGTTTATTTAATATCCAATTACTCCCTCTAAGCATCGTAACGCTCTTTTTATTATCTAGTGGTTGCAAAAATGAAAAAGTAACACCAACAGAAGACTACGCTAAAGTAGAAACTCCTATTGAAGTTAAACCCGAAAAAGAGCCTCAAAAAACATCACAAGAGTTTAATGACTATTGGTATGCTGGAGAAGCTGAAATTTCATCTTATAAACTAGAACAAGCACGTTATGGAGAGATTAGAAATGGACATGCTGTATTAGTTTACGTTACAGAACCATTTTTAAATGATAAGCAAGTAAAAGCAGATTATAATAACGACACTAACATTCCTGTTTTAAAACTAAATAGCTCTAAAAAATTTAATACTGGTATTTACCCATATTCCATAATGCAGAGTACATTTTATCCTGTTTCAAATAACAGGCATGCTCTAAAAGTAAGTGGTTCTGTTCAAGAATGGTGTGGTCATGTATATACCCAAATAAATAATAGAGACCAATTTGATGTTACCTCTCACTCTTATTTTGAAAGCGAAGCTGACCAAGATTTTAGTATCGAAAAAACACATCTTGAAAATGAAATATGGACACAGCTACGTATTAATCCAAAATCTTTACCTGTAGGCACTTTTAAAATTGTTCCTTCTATAGAATATGTACGATTAAAGCATAAAAAGTTAAAAGCTTACAACGCTTCTGCCGAATTAAAAAATGGCAATTACACGATTTCTTACCCAGAATTAAACAGAACTTTAAGTATTAATTTTACTAAAACCTTTCCGTACACTATTGAAAGTTGGGAAGAAACAATAAACGGTTTAACAACAAAAGCAACAAAACTTAAAACGATAAAATCGCCTTATTGGAGTAAAAATAGTAATAAGGATGAAACTTTACGAAAAACACTTCAACTAGATTAAACTTAATTATCTTTGCATGATAATTTAGTAATATGGAAACCTTTTTAAAGGCAAATCAAAATCAATTAGTTTATACTGTAATAGTATTCGTTGTATTTTTCATTATTCGTTTTGCAGCAAGAAGTATTGTTAGAAAAATTGGAAGAAATAATGGGGTTAACGAAGCTAGAATAGGCTTAATAAACCGATACACTACTGCTACATTACTTATTATATTTATATTAATAGAGGCTTATGTATTTGGTGCAGAGATTAAGGATTTAACGGTAATATTTTCTTCTTTATTTGCAGTTATAGGTATTGCCTTATTTGCAATATGGTCTATATTAAGTAATGTTACTACTGGAATTATTATGTTCTTTTCGTTTCCATATAAAGTTGGAGATAAAATAAAAATACATGATAAAGATTATCCTATAGAAGCTATTATAGAAGACATTAGGGCATTTCAATTACATTTAAGATTAGATAATGGAGATTTGGTAACCTACCCTAATAATTTAATATTACAAAAAGCAGTTACCCTTATAAAAAAAGATGCTATAGATGATGGTAGCAGTGCAATTTAACACAACGTTAAAGAAACACTAAAACAAAAGTAAATAGCCCTTTTCTTTTTATATTTGATGCACACCTAACTATCAAAATATAATGAGAAACTACTTTGTTTGTTTTATTGCAGTTTTTATTCATATAATTTCTGTAAATGGACAACAACCACAGAAACCTAACGCTTCAGAAATATACGAATCTATAGAAAAACTTAACTTTTTAGGTTCGGTTTTGTATGTAGCAGCACATCCAGATGATGAGAATACTAGATTAATTTCTTACATGGCCAATCATGTTAAAGCACGTACGGCCTATTTATCTTTAACAAGAGGCGACGGAGGGCAAAACCTTATTGGCCCAGAAATTAGAGAGTTATTAGGTGTTATTAGAACACAAGAACTATTAGCTGCTAGACGTACAGATGGTGGAGAACAACGTTTTACAAGGGCTAACGACTTTGGCTACTCTAAACACCCAGACGAAACTTTAGCTATTTGGAATAAAGAAGAAGTATTAAACGATGTAGTATTAGCAATTCGCCAGTTTAAACCAGACATAATTATTAATCGTTTTAACCACAGAACTCCTGGAACTACACATGGGCATCATACTAGTTCTGCCATGTTAAGTGTTGAAGCTTTTGATATTACAAACGACAAAACAATCTTTCCAGACCAATTAAATAGAGTAACTACGTGGCAACCAAAACGTTTATTTTTTAATACTTCGTGGTGGTTTTATGGAAGTAGAGAAAAGTTTGAAAAAGCAGATAAAACCAATTTATTAAACTTCGATATTGGTACCTACTACCCGTCCAGTGGTTTAAGTAATACCGAAATTGCTTCATTAAGCAGAAGCCAGCATAAATCTCAAGGCTTTGGTAGTACGGGAACACGTGGAACGCAAACAGAATATATAGAGCTTATAAAAGGAGACTTACCTAAGGATAAATCTAATATTTTTGAAGGCATTAATACAACTTGGAGCCGTGTAAAAGGAGGACAAACTATTGGCGCTATTTTAGAAAAAGTACAAGCAGATTTCAATTTTAAAAACCCATCGGCTTCACTTCCTAAATTATTAGAAGCCTATAGTTTAATTCAGCAATTAAAAGATGCACATTGGAAAGCCATAAAAACTAAAGAGATTAAAGCCATTATTGCTGCTTGTTCGGGTTTATATTTAGAAGCTGTAGCTGAGACAAATCATTCTACCGTAACAGATAAAGTTAACTTAAAGCTAGAAGCTATTAATAGAAGCGGCTATAAAATGAGTTTAGCATCCATAGTTTCTGCCGATAATACAAGCATTAATAAAGGAATTGCTTTAAACAACAATGTCATCATTAATTTAAATGAATCTTTTACACCTATAGATAAAAATGTAGTAACCACCCCGTA
Organism: Pontimicrobium sp. MEBiC01747; assembly: GCF_053601635.1. Classification (NCBI taxonomy): domain Bacteria; kingdom Pseudomonadati; phylum Bacteroidota; class Flavobacteriia; order Flavobacteriales; family Flavobacteriaceae; genus Pontimicrobium; species Pontimicrobium sp. MEBiC01747. The sequence goes on along the minus strand of NZ_JBSHNS010000162.1, from coordinate 6,720 downwards.
TTGGTTAGTAAAAAAAGGAACACTAGGTATGTATACTGTAGATGATAAAACATTAATTGGCGAACCCGAAACCCCTAGACCATTTAATGTAACATTTAATATAAACTTTGGGTCTGTAACCATTCCTTATACAAAACCTATAATTTACAAAACAAACGATCCTGTTAAGGGGGAAGTTTATAAACCTTTCGAGATTATTCCTGAAGCTTCTGCTAAAATTGCTGAAAAGGTTATTATTTTTGAAAACGATAAACAAAAAGAAATTCCAGTAATTGTAAAAGCTGGTCGCGATAATTTAGAAGGATATATTGAAATTGCCCATCCTAAAAACTGGAATGTGTACCCTAAACAGCAAAAAGTATCTATTGCTAACAAAGGGCAAGAGCAGCTCCTAACATTTACCATTATACCTCCAAAAAATCAAAGTGAAGGCTACATAACACCAATGGTTACTGTAGGCGATAAAACCTATACAAAAGAGCTTATAGAAATAGATTACGATCACATCCCATTTCAAACCGTATTACTACCAAGCGAAAGTAAAATTGTACGTTTAAACATTCAAAAACGTGGCGAAAACATTGGTTATATTGAAGGTGCTGGAGATGTTGTTCCAGAAAGTTTAAAGCAAATTGGTTATAATGTAGTTACTATAAAACCAGAAGATATAAACGCCGAAACTTTAGATCGTTTTGATGCAGTAGTTATAGGTATTAGAGCCTATAATACAGTTGAAGCCCTAAATTTTAAACAACAAATTTTATTTGATTATGTTTCTAGAGGTGGTAACATGATTGTACAATACAATACCAGACATAGAGTAAAAGTAGACGAATTAGCACCTTATAAATTGGTTTTATCTAGAGATCGTGTTACCGATGAATTTGCTGACGTTACACTTTTAAATCCTGAACATGAGTTACTTAATTTCCCTAATAAAATAACGTCTAAAGATTTTGAAGGTTGGACGCAAGAACGTGGCTTATATTTTCCCAGCGAATGGGGACCAGAATTTACCCCACTTTTGTCTATGCATGATAAAGGTGAAACACCAAAAACTGGTAGTTTATTAGTAGCTAAGCATGGTAAAGGTCATTATATATACACAGGTTTAAGTTTCTTTAGAGAATTTCCAGCAGGTGTGTCTGGAGCTTATAGGTTATTTGCCAATATGCTATCTATAGGGAAAGATAATATTGATAACGCACCTGAAATTAAAAACTAGTTCATTTTACTCTTTTAAATTATTATAAATATAGCCTTATGGAACAATCTAAATATAAATGGAAAAGGCTTTACACCTTAGTATTAGCTGCTAATGCACTGTACATTATTATTTTTCATTTAATCATGCAAGCCTTTTAAATTATGCAAACACTAGACTGGATTATTCTAATAGGAACATTGTTATTAATTGTTGGTTATGGTACTTGGCAAACTAGAGGTAGCCAAAACGTAAAGGATTATATTGGAGGAGGAAAAACCTCGAAATGGTGGACTATTGGACTCTCTGTAATGGCAACGCAAGCCAGTGCCATTACTTTTCTTTCTACACCTGGGCAAGCGTTTCATTCGGGTATGGGTTTTGTGCAATTCTATTTTGGAATTCCTATAGCCATGATTGTAATATGTATGGTTTTTATACCGCTCTATCATCGCTTAAAAGTATATACTGCATACGAATTTCTTGAAAGTCGTTTTGATTTAAAAACAAGAACATTAGCTGCAATATTATTTTTAATTCAACGTGGTTTAGCTGCAGGAATTACGATTTTTGCTCCTGCCATTATTTTATCGGCCGTTTTAGGATGGAACCTATTATTACTCAACGTTATTATTGGTATTCTAGTTATTATTTATACTGTTTCGGGCGGTACTAAAGCTGTTAACGTAACGCAAAAACACCAAATGGTGGTTATTTTCACAGGAATGGTTATTGCTTTCGTTTTAATAATGAACAAGCTTCCAGAAAACATAAACTTTACGAATGCTTTAGATATTGCCGGTGCTAGTGGTAAAATGGAAATTTTAGATTTCTCTTTCGATTTAAACAACCGTTATACCTTTTGGAGTGGTATTATTGGAGGTACTTTTTTAATGCTTTCTTATTTTGGTACAGATCAAAGCCAAGTACAACGTTACTTGTCTGGTAAATCGGTTAAAGAAATGCAGCTAGGCTTAATTTTTAATGGACTTTTAAAAGTCCCTATGCAGTTCTTTATATTATTGGTTGGTGTTATGGTGTTTGTTTTTTATCAATTTAATGAGGCTCCAATAAACTTTAATCCTACAGCAAAAGAAGTAGTATTAAATTCTACTTATGCAGATGACTATAAAACGCTAGAGCATAAACAACTTGAAGCTTTTAAAGCTAAAAAAGAAGCTATAACTAATTATATAGATAACAATTATACTGAAGCTAAAGCTCCTGAATATATTAATGCTGTAGCTAATGCTAATGCAAAACATGATGCTTTAAGAGCAGAAGCTAAAGCTTTAATAGAAAAAGCTGGTGATGCTAAAAATATAAAGGTAGAATCTAATGATAAGGATTATGTTTTTATTCATTTTATACTAAACAACTTACCACGTGGTTTAATTGGCTTACTATTAGCTGTTATTTTAAGTGCAGCAATGTCTAGTACTGCTAGCGAATTAAATGCATTAGCGAGCACAACAACTATAGATTTATACAAGCGTAATACAGGAGAGCAAAGCGAAGAAGACATGGTTAAAGTATCTAAATTATTTACCTTAGCTTGGGGTATTATTGCTATTGGAGTTGCTTGTGTTGCTAATTTAGCAGAGAATTTAATTCAGTTAGTAAATATTATTGGTTCTATTTTCTATGGTAACGTTCTAGGTATTTTTCTATTAGCTTTCTTTTTTAAGTTTGTAAAGTCTAATGCTGTATTTATTGGCGCCTTAATTACTCAAGCTATTGTTATCGCTCTATTTTTACTTAATGAATTCGAATATATAAACTTACCGTTTTTATGGTTGAATTTTGTGGGTTGTATTATTGTAATTGTAATTGCGTGTTTATTACAGAGTATTAGTCCAAGAAAAGACAACAATAGTACAATAGTAACTACTTAACAACTTAAACAAAGCTGTTTAATTATTATAAAGCCTAAGATTTATAGGTTTGTTTTGACGAATCTATAGATTTCTTGATTGTAGTATTTATTATAATACCCGATTATCAAAATAAAATGGAAGTACTTTTTTTAATACTATTTTATCAAAATCTTTATGAAATGGATTTATAATATAATTAAATTCTTGTGGTACTATAATACTAGGAACTTTTAAAATTAATGTTTCTTGTTGTTTTATCCAGTTATAAGATAGTTGTTTTAATTCTCTTGGAGATGGCACTGCCCTCCAATTCTCTGGTAATTCATCTACAGTTATTTCGCTTATAGAATCTTCAGGTAACTCTATACAAGCCAATGCCATGTCTTTAGGTGCAAATGCTGCTGGAAAATGTGCTAAACATTCTAACATACTTAATGCTATAGAACTACTTGTATATAATACAGAAACGCCTTTAAAATTCCAACGTCCACCTACTGTCTTAGCTCCTATTCCTGTTAAATCTCTTATGTAAATGTCTTTAGATATGCGATATACTAACATTATGAAAAAATCCCGTATTCTATTTTTGTAAGTTCTTCGTTTAATAATTGAAACCCAAATGTGGTATCTAGTAACTCCTTAGGTTGTTTCATTCCTAAAGCCGTGCTTGGGTATTTCATCCATTTTTTAAACTGCTCTAAATCTCCAAAAACATCTTCTCCTTTACAATATAGTCGTGCTAATTGTATAGCGCGCTCGCTTACATCTGGGCTTAATATTTTTGAAGTTGTGTAGCGTTGCAATGTACGTTCAGAAATATGAAGTATTGCTGCTAGTTCTTTTAAATCGAATTCAATTTTTTTAGCAAGAAATAATAAGTTTTTTTTATTTATTCCATTCCTAGATAATTCTATAAAATCGTAGACATTATGTAAAGGAATATCTAAATTTAAATAACGTAATAAGCCTCCTTCTCCATCATCTGATAATGAATGCTGAATTGCTGTGTTCATAGTTTTAATTTTTAAACATGACAAATATACAAAATAAAATGACAATTGTCTAAATTTTAACTATTTAATAGTCTCTTTTGTTTCAGAAACCGTTTCGTAGTATAATAAATTATCTAATCTAGATTTTACATCTTCTAATTGTAAGCTCTTTTCCATGGCTTTTATTGCTGTACCAGATAAGTAACGCCCTAGGGCAAGTATTGGTTTAATGCTATCACTTTGTTCAGATTTTAAATCTCTTATTTTCTTCTGTAACAATGTACTGGTTTTTGTACTTGGTATTATATAGGTACGCCTTAATTGTAATGGCACTTCATTTAATTTTGCTATTTGTTCTTTTGTATGTCCAGATCTCACATTCATTAATATTTTTAATGGGGCATCTAATTGAGAGATAGGTTTAAATTGCTCACCTTCTAGTCGCTCATTGTCTAAATCGCTAAATATTAAAACACTCTGTAAATTAACTTTGTTTTTTATACTATAAAATTCTGGTGTTTCGTCAAGCACTTCTTTAAAAACATATAACAAAGCCGTAGATACTGTTCCTCCTATATTATCATAGTATCCAGAGTCTCCAAATAGTCCTACATCTTTTACTTCTCCTGCTGGAGTTAAATAAGGAAATGCTGCATTAATACGCATAGCTTCTATTAATTTTACAGAATGCTTATCGCCTTTTTTTGCTCTTAGTTTTTTTATATAATCGAAATATCCTGAAAATAGTTTTGAGTCTCCAAAATCTACAGGGCTAATAACACTATAGCGTCCTGTTTGGGCATGTGTACTATTCATAAATAATAATGGAGGTACAAAGCCAGATGTATCACTTTTAGAATAGTAGGATAACACTTCTTTTTCTAAATCATTTTCTTTAGTATTAAACACTTCTTTATATGCATTTTGCCATTCATTTTGTAATAATTCGCCTCTATTATCAAAGGGAAATAGACTTAGAATACTTTTAAAAAAATCTCTTCCTAGTAAGCCAACAATTGAAGTTGACAAATAATTTTTAGAATATATAGTACTAGCTTTATAGGTAAACGGTTTATTTGTATTCTTATAATTAATTGTGGTATTATTTAGTTCTGCTTGTTGTGCTGTTGCAAAAAACATAGCATTTCCAACGCCTCCTCCTGATGCGCCTGTTAAAGAGAATAAGTGATCTTTATAGTATCTATTATTAGAGTTTTCTGATAAATAACTATGTATTAAAAAAGACCATAAACCAGCTCTAGAGCCTCCCCCTTCTGAAGAAACAAATAATATAGGGTAACAATCCTCTTTTGCTTGTTCTATTTTTGCTTTTCTATTATTAATCCAATCTTTAACGTAAGCTTTTAAAAATTTTCTATCATTTTTACTTGTAACCGTTTTGTCTAGTTCGTAATGGTCGAAGCGATCATTATTTGCATTATATTTTGATAATATTAAACCTAATATAACTACAAATGTGAATAATGGGAATTGTATTTTTTTTCCTATAAATACAAATATAAAAGAGATTAAATATAATGACATTAAACATATTAGCAATACAGATAGTGGGTTTAAACGCATTGCTATGTCTGGCTTTATATTAAATACAATATATACTAGTAACACTAGTATTCCTGAAATAATAATACCTCCATAAAAAAAAGGTTTTGTACGTATTGTTAGTAAATCTTTAGTATTAAACGCTACAATAAAAAATATTAGTGCTAATGATAAATTGGAATAAAATAGTAGTATTAAATCTTTTTCTGCTTGATTATTTGCTGCCCCTAGCCCTAATATAAAAATGAATAATATAAATATAGAGCCAGTAATAATGTAATTAAGCTTGGGTATTTTTCTCACTAATTGTCTTAAAAAACGATATATATTATGCTCTAATAGTAAAATTAATATTAGAGTAACAATGGCCAATGTATTGGAAGGGTTTAATAAATTGCTTAATCTGTTTTCTATATCAAACAGTTTCATAGCATTTAATATGGCAAATGCCGATATAAACAGAACTAAACAACCTAAAATTCTAGGTAATATTTTTCTAACATGATACTTACAATTATAGCTATATTTATCACTTTTTTCTATTGCTCTGTAATGCTTTGTAGGTATAAATTTTAAAAAGTTCTTAAATGTAATTTTTGTATAGTTTGGTCTGTAATAATATTTTGGTGCATTCCATATAAAAAATGAAATAATGAGTAATAATGAAAAATAAAGCGGTACTTCTAGAGTAAAAATCTCCCAAAAATTAATTGCGTTATTTTGGTTTAATACTAATAATAAGTCTAGTGTTTGCGGGAAAAACCAAAGCATAAAATATATTAAGACGACTAATAAAACACTTATAATATTATTAGCCAACTCAGAGATTAATACCTTGAACCATATACCAAAACTATTAAAAAAGGTCATTATTTTACTCATAAAAATTATTTATTGGGTCATATAAGTTAACGTGATGGTTATAGAATAACCATCACGTTAATAAAAATATATTTAGAATTATGATTTAAAAAGAACTAATATTCTCTTTTTATTAAGAGATAACAATTGTTTTTACTGTATCTACAATTGTTTTTATTATTTTATTTTTGAAATGTCCAAGACTAATTTTACTCACGCCAGC
>NZ_JBSHNS010000161.1:0-1272 GCF_053601635.1 Pontimicrobium sp. MEBiC01747 | reverse complement strand
CATTTAGAAGTATTTAAAAACAAAAAAGCAACGCAGTCTTTAAAATGGACTAACGCTGCTTTTTTCAAACTAACTAACTATCACTATCAAAACGCGGGACTTTCCGCTTTATTTTTAAGTTAACACAACTTTATGATTCTTTAACTCTTTGTTGGCTAAATAGCCTTTGGCTTTTATCCGTTATATTTTTGTTTCGTCAATTCGAGTGAATTTTACGATTTTATGAGTGAAATTTGTATCGAGAATAAGAATTTCGTTACTTAATCTGTTCTCGATACAATCCCGATAGTTATTGGAATCACTCGAACCGACGGAAGGGTTTTAAATTTCTTCGGTAACAAAGTTGGCTTCGTTTCTAAAAACCAATTTGTCGTTAAAGGCATCTAATAGTATAATACTATCTGTTGTTACTTTTCCTGCCAAGATTTCTTTACTTAATTGATTTAGCACTTCTTTTTGTATCACTCGTTTTACAGGTCTTGCCCCATATTCTGGATGATAGCCTTTTTCTGCTAAATACTGTCTAGCTTCTTCTGTAGCATCAAAGGTAATGCCTTGTTGCGCAATCATTTTTGTAATGCTTTTTAATTGTAAGCCTACAATGTCTGTAATGTTTTCTCTACTTAAAGGGGTAAACATTACGGTATCGTCTATTCTGTTTAAAAACTCTGGTCGTACAGTTTGTTTTAATAAGCCTAGGACATCTACTTTTGCAGCTTCTATTGCTGAGTCTACATCTTTTAAGGCATCAAAGCGTTCTTGTATTATCTGACTTCCCATGTTTGAAGTCATAATAATAATCGTGTTTTTAAAGTCGGCTATACGGCCTTTGTTATCTGTTAAATGGCCCTCGTCTAGTACTTGTAATAAAATATTAAAAGTATCTGGGTGCGCTTTTTCTATTTCGTCTAAGAGTACTACAGAATAGGGTTTGCGTCTCACGGCTTCTGTTAACTGTCCGCCTTCATCGTACCCTACGTATCCTGGAGGCGCGCCAACTAATCTGCTTACGGCGTGACGTTCTTGATATTCGCTCATATCTATTCTTGTTAAAGCACTTTCGTCATCGAATAAATATTCGGCTAATGCTTTTGCTAATTCAGTTTTACCAACTCCTGTTGTTCCTAAAAACAAGAAGGTTCCTATTGGTTTTTCTGGATTTTGTAATCCTGCTCTAGAGCGTCTTACCGCATCACTAACCGCAGTTATGGCTTCTTCTTGCCCAACGACACGTTTGTGTAATTCGTCTTCTAAGCGCAATAGTTTTTCACG
>NZ_JBSHNS010000160.1:0-7651 GCF_053601635.1 Pontimicrobium sp. MEBiC01747 | reverse complement strand
AACGGATATAGGTAAAAGCTTAAATTCTGGTATTGGTGCTTTATTCGAATCATTAAATCCTATGTTAGACAGCATTGGTATGTCTTGGTTTAGTATAGACCCTGGTAGCGAAATCCCATGGCTTATATTTTTACCAATTCCATTATTTGCTTTTGGAATGGGAGGTTTATTCACATTAATGATGTCTATGACTGCAGATGTTTGTGATTTAGATGAATTAGAAAATGGTATGCCTAGAAAAGAAGGTACTTTTGGAGCTATTTATTGGTTAATGGTTAAGATTGGACAATCTATAGCACTTGTTCTTGGAGGAGTGATTTTAAGTATTGTTGGGTTCGATCCTAATGCGACAGAACAATCAGTAGAAACAATGACTAACTTGAGAATAGCAGATATTGTTGTACCGGCTTTTACAGCAGGACTAGCCGTATGGGTTATGTGGAAATATAATTTAAATGAAGGGAGAGCTAGAGAAATAAAAGCTGAACTTGTTAAGCGAAGAGGAGAATTATAAATAATAATAGAAATAGAATGTCATATAGAGGAAATCATAATTACTTATTAAACAACACCAATTTCAACAAGCATAACGGTGTAAATTTTAATGAATATTCTAAAGAAGCATTAGTACAATTGTGGAGAGAAACTTTAAAAAGTGGCATGCATGGATTATGTTTTAGTATGTATGAAGATGGTCAAGAACCTGGAGATACTATTACAGAAGCACAAGTAGACAGGCGCATACAAATTATAAAGCCTTATACAAAGTGGGTGCGCTCGTTTTCTTGTATTGAAGGTAACGAACACATACCTCGAGTAGCTCACAAACACGGTATAAAAACATTAGTTGGTGCTTGGCTAAGCGACGATTTAGAAAAAAATGAAGAAGAAATAGAGGCTTTAATAAAATTGGCTAAAGAAGGTTGTGTAGATATTGCTGCGGTTGGTAATGAAGTGATGTATAGAGAAGAATTAACTGAAGAACAATTGCTAGAATATCTCTATAAAGTAAAAAAAGCTTTACCAGAAATTCCTATTGGTTATGTAGATGCCTATTACGAATTTTCTCATCGTCCAAAAATCACAGAAGCTTGTGATGTTATTTTATCCAATTGTTATCCCTATTGGGAAGGATGTAGTATAGAAGATTCACTAAACCATATGCAGCAAATGTTTGGGCAAGCAACTAGTGCTGGACATGGAAAAAAAGTAATTATAACTGAGACAGGGTGGCCAAGTGAAGGAAGCAGTTTAAGAGGAGCAGTAGCCTCTAAGGAAAATGCAATGCGTTATTTTATTAATGCCCAAATGTGGTGTAAAAAAGAAGGTATCGAATTATTTTATTTTTCATCTTTTGATGAATCTTGGAAAGTAGGAGATGAAGGAGACGTAGGCGCCTATTGGGGGCTTTGGGATAAATACGAAACGTTAAAGTTTTAAATGGTTAACCAATAAGGTATTAAATAAAATATTCTGAAAAACTCTAAAAACAGCTTGTGTAAAGAATACCGTTTTTACAGAATAATAATCTGTAAACTTTAGTGTTAAAATAGGGTATATATATTATACATAAATAATTTATTATAGCTTATATAAGACTGTAAAGTGAGAATTATTGCGTATATTGCATAAGTGAAAATATCTTTAAAAAGAATTTTTACTATCTAAAGACTTTTTTTGAGGGACTGAGTCTTTATATAAAACCATCCATACTTATGGGTGGTTTTTTAGTTATTATATAAATTAAAATTTTACAGAGTTTTCTTTATAAAACGGTATAAATAAATAAAAACTAGTATAATAATTATAGAAAATAAAATATAATTAATTATTGGTAATTTACTTTGTGTTTTAAAAGGAATGCTATTGGTGTTTCCATTAACAACAAAACCAGCCCAATAAAAAGGCTTTGTTAAGTTTACGTCTGTAGTTTGTTGTAAATAGTCTTTTTTTGCATTAGCTAGTGCTTTAGCTTTATTTTCTCCTTTTTTTAAATGATTATAAAAACTAATCATTATAGTTTTGGTAGTCTTATCGGGAACACTCCATAGACTAGCTACGTTTGAAGGGACTCCAGCAAATGTAAAAGCCCTACTTAAAGAAGTAATGCCGTTGTTGTTTTTAATAAAGTCTTTGCCCGTATTGCAAGCACTTAATACAACTAAATCTGAATTTAATTTTAAACTATACAACTCCTCTAAATACATTTTATTTTCTTTAGTATTTTCTGAAAAGGAGAAGTGACTTAGTTCAGGCATCACCGTATTTATATTAGCATGCATTGCTAAGTGTATAACTTTTGATGATTTACTATTTTTAATAAAGTTTTCTTTAGAAGCATCATTTGCTTCAAAATGTTTGGTTTTAAATAATGTTTGTAATGCTTTTGTTTCCTCTTTTGCACCTTTAAGATGATAATTTTGGTCTCTATAATGCTCTGATAAATTATTTTTAATGACGTAGTTTGGAGTAAAGATTAGTAAATCGTTTTTTTGATGATTTGCTTGTTCTTTTTTAGTATTTAAAAACACTAAATGTGGTGAGTATGCAATAGACTTTATTTCTACTAAATACTGTTTGTTATTATTTACTAAAGTTTCAAAGGGTAGGTGACTTATGCTAACATCGGGTATAATTGTTAGTGTTTTATAGGTTTTTATACTAAGTGGAATGAGGGCATTATATAAAACATTAGCTAAACTTATATTATCGCCCATATTACTAATTGTTTTATAGTAGGTGTCGAGTTGTTTTAAAATAGTTTTAGCGTTATTAATTTCAAAATAATTAATACTATCTTTTGTTACTGTAAATAAAAATAACGCATTATTACACTTCTTATACCTTAAAATTAAGGCATCATTAGCCATGTTTTTTTGTAAATCTTCTATGTTATAATTTTCGTAATTAAAAACACTAATTAATGGATATTGTGTCTTTATATTGTATAAGTGATCGTTAAGTTTATTTTTTAATAATTGTATTGCTTCTTTATTTTTAGATTTTTTTGCATTTACAAGTTTACTTCTTAGTTCAATTTCTTTATACTGGAGAGAATCGGGTATAATAGATGTTTTTAATTGTCTATTTAAATTAAAATGTTTCCAAGCTAATCTATTCTCTATAGTTTCTATAGTATTTAGTATTGTTTTTGGTGAAATATTAGAGTTATAACCAAGCCCTTTTGTTTTTAAAATACCTTTAATAGCTGTATCGTAATAGGTTTTTAACTTATTGTTTAAATAACTTTCTTGATAACAGTTTTTAAACTGTTTTAACCCATTATAATATAGTTTAGATGCTAGAGAGGTTACAATAGAATCTTTTGGATATTTTTTTACAATAATATCCGCCATTTCAACTAGTAACCCAGTTTCGTTTATATCTTGACTTGGTGAAAAATTTGAAAAATCTTGGCGTAAAGGAATAGAATCTGTATGTATTTCATTTATTACCTTATTTAAAAAACGTAAAGCTTTTTCTTTTTTATTTAATGCTAAAAAAATATTGACTTTTTCTGCATAAAAAAAAGAGAGCCTATGGTCTTTTAGAGGAACTTTACAAATAATGTTATTTAATATGTTAAGCGCGTGATGGTATTTTTTATCTAGTTTATATGCTTTTGCTTTATTAAATAAAAATTGGGTATAGTTATCAATATTGGTTTCTTTATCTATAGTCCTTATGGCATTATCTAAATAATAATGTGCTAATTTAATATCCTTTTGCGATACGTTACTTTTTCTTAAAAAAAAGTCCCCTGAATAATTTAAAGCAATAGCATACATTAAATTTTCTGTAGGATTAAACGCTTTATTCTTTTTTAGCTCTAAAAAAGCTTTAATAATATTTGAAAGTTCTATTTCATCTTTAGTTGAAAATTCTATTTTGTTATTAATAATAGTACTTTTTTTATATAAAAATAATACAGGCTTAGAAGCCGAATTATTGGTGTTAATAAGCTTGTCTTTGTGTTTATTATATAAACTATAAGCCTTTTGTATATAGTCGTTAGCTTTTTCATTAAAACCATAATATGACGCCTCACCAGCAAGATCGGCATAAATAGAAAGTAGATAATCATAATCTGGTTTACTAACAGATTTTAACACCTCTAATGCTTTTTGTGAACTTTTATAAGCAAATAATCCAGCACCTAAACTATATTCAGAAAAAGCACGCTCGTAATACATTTTTCCTTTATGATTTTTTCCTTCGTCTGTATCAGGGCAGTTTGCTATAGCTTTATTGTAGGAAACAATAGACGCTTTATAGTGCTCTAAATAATATTGTGAAGCGCCTTTATAAAAATATAACTCGGCTAGAGCCAAACTGTCATTTGCAGTATTCAACACCTTTTGTTGTTTAATTAAAGCATTACATTTGGTAAGAGAACTATTATAATCTCCATTATTATATAAGATAATAATATTGTCTAACGCAGTCGTTTTAAGTTCCTGTGCTTTAATAAAGAAAGGAATACACAGAATTAACAATAGATATAGTTTAGAGTTTGCTTTATAACAGTTAAAATGTGAGGTATAGATTTGCAAAATGTACTATTAATAAATTGAAAATATTGTATAATGTTTAGTTGAAGTAAGATAATAAAAACCTTTCTTTTTAAACTTTAAATAAAACGTATTCTTGTTAATTGCTTTCGTATTGGATAATTATAGATTTTAAATGTGTATTTACTGGATCCCAGTTTTGTCCATTTAGGGGTACAACACGTACTACATAAGAGTAATTAGCATTGTTGACTACAATAGAGAGTCCAGATATAATTTCGGTTCTATTGCTACTAGAAGAACCAGAAGACGTTGCAGTACTAATAGTAGATATTATATTTGAGTTATTATTAACACGCGTTAAAGAAAATTGAAAATTTGTAGTATTAGAATTATCTAAATAATTAACCGTATAACCAGTAATAACAGAATTATCAGGAATATGTATAACACCAGTTACAGCTCTTTCAGGAGTATTGTCTAGTAGTTTAACAGTACTATAATTACGTCTTAATTCGGCATCAGGAAAACTAGCCTCAAAATCATAAGGACTAATAGTGTAATTTTGAGTCGTGTTTGTTGTAGTTATTAAGTCGCCGTTGGCATTAACTTTTACATTGCGAGTATCTGTGCCAGATAAATTTTGAATATTTACAATACCATTTTCCATGACTTTAAAAATAGTATTCCTATTGGCATTTACAAGCCCAGAGTTTCCGTTTCCAATCATAAATAAGGCATTGTCATCGGCTTCATTAAATTTTCCAATGGCTGTAGAAGAGTTGCCAGAAGCAATAGTATTTTGCCCTAAAGCAGTAGAATTTACTCCAGAAGCTAAGGTGTTTTTACCAAAAGCGGTAGAAAAAACACCTACATTATTGTCGTCCCATGTAGAGCCACCTAATATGTCATTAGACCAACCAGCTCTAAAAGCACCTTTAGATTTGTTAAAGTATAATCTAGAATTATCATAACTTATTTCATCTTGATTATTGAATTGATTGGCTCCTAAAATTAAACTACCGTTTTCTGTAATTAAAAATGCATTTTGTCTTGTTGCATCATCAGTACCATTTCCTATAATAAATAAAGCATTAGTTTTTTCTATATTATATTTTCCAGAAATAAGTTGGCCAACATTATTCGATTTAGTTCCTAACCCAGTAGTTAATGATGCATAGCCATTTGCAGCTGTATTAACACCAGTTGCCATAGAATAGGAGGTAAGTGCTTCTGTATTATACCCAAAAGCAGTAGCGCCTATGCCGCTGGCCTTTGTGTTTCGTCCACCAGCAAAAGAGTATAAACCTCTATTGCTATCGTTCCATTGTGTACCATCTACAGTGCCAGCTCTAAAAGCAACTTTACTTTTATCAAAAAACAATCTGCTATCTAAATTTATATTATTAGAATCTTCTGTGTTGTTGCTACCAATTATAAAATCGGCATTAGTGTTAATTCCAGAAACTACATTAGGGCTTGTTTCTGCAAATGGGCTTGAGTTTGCTGTGTTTTCTGCATATAAAGCATAAGGGACAGCTCTAAACTCGCTAGTACCAATGGTTACAAAACCACTACCAGTGTCTATTTCTGTTTTTAAAAAATGTTTATCTAACCCCCAATTTATGGTTGTAAAGTCTCCTGTTATATTTACACCTTCACCTATATTGGCTATTAAAAGACCATAAGTATTGGTATTGGTAGTGTGGGTTTCTTTGTAAACTTCTACAGTAGCACTAGCGCCTTCAAGAATTGTAAATTGTACTGTAACCGATTGGTCTATTACAAGTTCTCCTCCTGCATCTCTCACTACAGCTTGATAATTAAACGATTGAGAAAAACTAGAAGAAACCATGCCTAGAAAGAGATAAAATAGTATAGTTTTAACAGACATAATGCTATATTTTTATAAATTTAAAAGAGTGTTCTTTTTGGTTTTGTATAAAATTTATAATGTAAATACCTTTTTTTAAGAAAGTTACATCAATAGAGTTATTAATTGGGGCTACCTTATTCTCAGTAATGAGTTTACCCAATACATCGTAGATTGTGTATTTTGTAGGCGAAACTAAGGCATTGATATGCAGTTGAGATTGGGTAGGGTTGGGGTAAACTGAAATTTGAGGAGTGTTGAAATCTATAACATGTAAAGTGCTATCAAACAAGCTAGTAAGCTCGTTGCCATTACCTGTTTTTAAAGCTGTAAACCATAGTTTTTGATTATATAATACAAGACTCCCAGATGATGTTTGTATTAGTTCTTGAGTACTATTAGTAAGTTGAAATGTGCCAGCTGCTGTGCCATTTGTAACCCAAAGCTGTTGAAAATTATGATAAAATAATTTGCCATTATATATTGTAGCATTAAAAAATTGTAAAGACTCCCCTGTAGCAGTTGTACTAACAGCTTTTATAGTGCCAGAAGTAGTGCCATCGGTTTTCCATAATTCCTGATCTGAAGTCGTATTATCTGAAGCAGAAAAATAAAGCTCATTATTATATATGGTAAACTTTGGGCTATTAATACCACTAGCAAGATTATCTGTATTGATGTCTTTTATTAAATTAACAGTAACACCATCGGTTTTCCATAACTCTCTACCAATAATTTGATTTGTTGTACTATTATAGCTTCTAGCTGAAAAATACAACTCGTTATTAAAAATAAAGAAATCTGAAGGATTACTACCTAAACCAAAAAATGGATTTAAATTGTTAGGAAATATATCAAACTTTAGTGCTGTTCCTGCAAGAGTACCATCTGAAGTCCATATTTCAGACCCAAATCCATCACTATCAGCACCAGAAACAAAATACAAAAGATTGTTAAATACTTTTAAGTCATTAATTCCATTTAGCCCGCCTTTAACCATTTGTGTATTAGCAGTAGTACCATCTGTTTTCCAAAGTTCATGTGTACTACCACGCAATACAGTAAAATACAATAAGCCATTGTAAACAGTACCTAGCTTCTGCTTTCCGGCTGTACTAAAATATACTGGTACTCCATTTGTTGTGTCTTCAAAGTTTTTTAAGCTTACAGTACCAGTTGTAGTACCGTTAGTTCTCCAAAGCTCTATAGAAGACGCTGTTGAGCCTCTAAAATAAAGTTCTCCATTATATTCTAAAAAAACTTCTTT
>NZ_JBSHNS010000159.1:0-1778 GCF_053601635.1 Pontimicrobium sp. MEBiC01747 | reverse complement strand
GTTGTTTTACGGTCTCTAATAAACTTTAATTATTTCAAAGAACAGAAACAAGCTTCATTAATGAAGCTTGTTTATTTTTAATAAACTGATTATCAGTTTTTAATTTTCATATTTTTCAAAAGTGCCAATTTGGAACATTACGCTTTAATTACATTGAAAAAGATGAGCATAACGCTCATCTTTTTTCAATATAAACTATAATTTAATTTACTGTTTTTTAGTAGTTTAATCTCAATGATTAGTCCATCAACTAATCTGTACCATTACCCATTATTGAAGTAACTTAAATCTTCTAGTCTTGTATAAATGTCATAAGTGAATTTTTCTCTGTAAAAACAATTAAAATCATTTTTTGAAATTTCTAACACACTCATACCTGTACTAACATTTTCAAATTTAAGATCTTCAAGAAAATACTTCATTGAAAAATTATCAACTGTTTTCATTTTAAGTACTTCATCATATTTTTGACCAAAAGAGACTATCTTAGTTTCACTGTCATTTAATAATACGGCAAAAGAATTAAAGTTAGTTGTTTCTCCTTGTAAAAAATACTCACAAAGAATAATTTTATCAAACTCTTGCTTATAATCTTTGTTCAAAGTATTAATAAATGTTTGAAAAGACTCTATAGTTGCATATTTTAAATCATCTTTGCATTTAGAGCTATTAAATATTCTGTCTAATTTTATTTCTTCTAAAGAAATTTTTTCGTTACTATTATTACAAGTGAATAATAATAGTAATAGTATATAAGTGATTTTTTTCATTATTCTAATCTTCTTAAAGGTATTCCATTTTTAGCTCTTATTAGATTTTCAAATATACGAGCATTCTTTTCTTCTTTTGTATAAGGTAATCTTGAGCCTCTTATCCTTTGTTGAGGATCAGGATCATCAACAAAATCTGGATCAATTTCTCCTGTAGAACTTTTATCAGCAACGCCATTTACTAAATTAACTGCATGTCCTATTTCATGACCGAAACCAACATATGCTGGACGTTCTCGATTATTGTTTACATCTTTTCCTCCTTTTTTTCCTTGTGGATTATAATTAATGTCTACTACATCTGCTGGATTAGGTGTCCCATCTGAGTTTAGATCACCCGCACCAGTTGTCGTAGTACTGTTGCCTTCAGAGGAAGTATATTTTACTTGTACTATTGAATCTGTACCTTCTACTAAAAAATTAACCGCATTTGTTACTTCATCACATTCTCCTTCACAATCACTATTTGATACAAATACTTTTCCACTTTCATCAACACCTAAAGTCTGACTAGTTAATTTATTAAGATCTGCTAATGCATCTGTTTTAAATTTCTCATATTCTTCATCAGACATACCTTCACTTCTTCTTATAATGACATCATCTGGCGACATCCCATCTGGGTCAATAAAACGTGTTGGGCTATTAAAAGCATAATTAAATGGAGAGTGTCTACGCATTTGTTCTGCAAGTGGATCTATATTCATCCAACGTCCAATAGCAGGGTCATAATTTCTAGCACCAAAATCTAAAGTGTTTAAATCAAACGGATCATTAGATTCTTCCATTCCGTTGTAACCATAAGGATGATGGTCTCCTTGAATCACGTCATTATACCCTTTGTGTTTAAGTCCAAAAGGATAGTAATTATTTTCTTCAATAATCTCACTATCTAAATCTCCATCCCCATCAATATCTGTATCAAAAACACCATCATTATTGGTGTCCTCTGCGATATCTATAATACCATCTCCATCAATATCACCATAACTTAGCCTAATGTTACCT
>NZ_JBSHNS010000158.1:0-2128 GCF_053601635.1 Pontimicrobium sp. MEBiC01747 | reverse complement strand
CTTTTATGGTTATAAGTAGGATTAATGTAAAAGTGTAAAAATTAATTAATGTTTAAAAAGCAATTTTTATTTACAGATAAGCAAGTACAATTACTAGATAACTTTAAAGAAGTTACTATAGGTATGTATTATTTGCAGTATAGTAAAATATTAAATTATACTACCGCCAGTAATACCGAAACAGCGATACATTTACTTGGAGATGTTTTTAGCTATAAATCGCCAGAGTTATCTAATTATAATATTGTAGAACACTTATTACTAGCAAATACTTTCGAAGCCTTTTTAGTGAATCTTTCGGAGTATTATGGGCAGTATGTTATTATTTATAAAAATGAGACAGAGTTAATTCTGTTAAATGATGCCTGTGCACAATCCGAAATATATTACACTACAAATTACACAGCTTTCGGATCTCAAGTAAAAATATTAGAACAATGTGTAAATACAATTCCGCATAGTAATCCAGAGGCAAAAGCATATTATAACTCAAACGAATTTAATAAATTAAGACTGTTTATTAATAACACGACTCATGTTGAAAATGTAAAGCATTTATATGCAAATCACTATATCGATATTAATAAAAAAGAAATAAAAAGATTTTACCCTAACCAACCAAATTATAAAATAACTATAGATGAAGCAGTTGTTAAAGTTGCAACAATGCTAAAAGGCTATTTAAAAGCAATTTCTTTAAGGCATAAAATATGTTTACCAGTAACAGCTGGTTACGATAGTAGAGTTTTGTTTTTGGCAAGTTTAGGTTTAGACTGCAACTATTTTGTAACACGGTTTAAGGAGATGGGGGATAACCATAATGACTTGGTAATCTCAAAAAAACTGGTAGAGCTCTACGGTAAAGATTTTAACATTATAGAAGATAATGTTCTTGAAAAAGAGGACTTTGCCCCCAATTACGAGAAGAGTTTAGACTTTCCATTATTTTTAAGTCCAGATTTAGTTAACGGTCGAGTTATTATTAATGGAAACATAAGTGAGATAGGACGCAATGGACTTTATTACATAAAATGGATAACACCAAAAAACCTCAATGTTGCTAATTTTTTTAAATGCCATCCGTTTATAACTCAAGAATATAGTAAGTGGTTAAAACAAAATAAGAAGCGTTTAAAAGCTCTAAAATACCATGTTTTAGATATCTTTTTATGGGAACAATTTATGGGAATTGTACATGGAAAGGCTAAATCTCAAAATAAAGAATTAGGAGTAACAGTTATGAGTCCATACAATTCAAGACAGCTTCTAGATATAATGTTACGGGTAAATAGAAATAAAAGAGACCGCTTAGACAATGAGTTCTTTAATAAAATCATTGCACATTTATGCGATAATAATGAAGCGGTAATAAAACTACCTATAAACCCGAGTGCTTCAAAAATGAAATATTTAAGAATTAAAAAATTTAAACTGCACAAACTATATAGTACTTTAAAAATTAAATTAAAATCTCTGTAAATTGAAAAAAAACTTAGTAATTATTATCACAGCACTTGTTGGTGTTATAGCAGCAATATACCAATACCTATACAATAGAAGTGTGTGGCTAGATGAAGCTAAGTTGGCATTAAATATTTTAGATAGAGATTACCTAGGTTTAACACAACCACTAGACAGTGGGCAAGTAGCACCTATTCTGTTTTTATGGATAGAAAAATGTAATATAGAACTATTTGGAAGTAATGAATTGGCATTACGGTTATTACCGTTATTAGCATTCCTTATCTCAATTATATTGGTTATTAAAGTCACAGCATTAATAACCCAAAATAAAATGATTGTATGGTACACAACAGCTTTGTTTTGTTTATCGCCAAGACTAATATATTATGCCTCAGAGATAAAGCAATATAGTGTAGATGTTATGGTTTTACTGTTGCTATATTATGTGTTTTTTAAATCGTACAAAACAAAAAATAGTAAACGTGCAGTATTAATTATAGTAGGTATGTTAACTATTTTTATCTCTAACATATCTGTATTAATTTTATTTGTTTTTGGGTGCTATACTTTAGTTTTTAACAGAAACAAAATAAAACCATTACTATTACCAGCTGCCTTTTGGGGTGTTACTTTTGGAATCTATTATTCGTTATTTATACACAAC
>NZ_JBSHNS010000157.1:0-717 GCF_053601635.1 Pontimicrobium sp. MEBiC01747 | reverse complement strand
AAATGGTTTGAGGCAGTAATGAATACGCCTTCTCATCATAGAGTTCACCATGGTAGTAATCCTCTTTATTTAGATAGAAACCATGCTGGTATTTTTATTATTTGGGATAAGTTATTTAAAACGTTCCAGCCAGAACTTAAAGAAGAAAAAGTAGTCTATGGGCTTACCGTTAATATAAACACCTACAACCCTATTAAAATTGCTTTTTTAGAATGGGTTGCCATGTTTAAAGATGTAATTTCTGGAAAAAAATCTTTCTCTAGCAGATTACAATATTTTTTTAAGCCTCCGGGTTGGAGGCATGATGGTAGTGGTAAAGTTTCGGATGATTTAAGAGATGAATGGCTTAAAGAAAACAAATTATAGCGTTATACTTTCTCCTATCTCTAACAGTGTTAAGGTTTTATTTTTATTTGCAAACTGTTGTTTAGCTTCTTCTTTGTTTATTTCTATATATCCAAATGTATCGAAGTGGTAACCAAGAATAGTATTACACTCAACAAAATCACTGGCTAAAACTGCATCTTCTATTCCCATTGTAAAGTTATCTCCTATTGGTAGAATAGCTAAGTCTAGTTTTGTTTGTAATGGAATTAACTTCATATCAAATGTTAATGCTGTGTCTCCTGCTATATAAATATTTTTATGTTTAGTTTCAATTACAAATCCACCAGGTTGTCCTCCATAACTACCATCTGGAAAAGAAGAGGTGTGTAT
>NZ_JBSHNS010000156.1:0-2340 GCF_053601635.1 Pontimicrobium sp. MEBiC01747 | reverse complement strand
CTAAAACAGAAGCCTTTGAAAACAATAGATAAAATACCCACATCAAAAATTCAGCGTGCAACAAAATTAGTACAAACAGGTGCAAAAGTTGGAGTTAACTACCTTAAATATTACGGAGATAGATTAACAAAAACAGAAGACGAATCTAAAGAGCGCCTAAACGAAAACAATGCTGAGGATATTTATAATGGCTTAAAAACTTTAAAAGGAAGCGCATTAAAAGTAGCACAAATGCTTAGTATGGAGAAAAGCATTTTGCCACAAGCTTATGTAGAAAAGTTTTCTTTAGCACAATTTTCTGTACCACCTTTATCACCACCACTAGTAACAAAAACATTTAAAAAATACTTTGGTAAGTTACCAACAGAAATATACGATAAGTTTAAGGCAACCTCAGTAAATGCAGCAAGCATAGGACAAGTACATTTGGCTGAAAAATATGGAAAGAAGTTAGCTGTAAAAATTCAATACCCAGGAGTAGCAGACAGTATTGCGAGTGATTTAGCTTTAGTAAAACCAATAGCCATTAAAATGTTTAACATAAGAGGAAAAGACTCCGATAAATATTTTAAAGAAGTTGAAGACAAATTAAGAGAAGAAACAAATTACTTACTAGAAATAAAACAAAGTAAAGCCATAGTAGAAGCTTGTAAACACATACCTAACCTAAAGTTTCCGGAGTATTATGAAGCATTGTCTTCTGAAAGAATTATTACTATGGACTGGATGGAAGGTGAACACCTTAGCGAATTTACAGCACACAACACAGACGAAGCATTAGCAAATAAGCTTGGGCAAGCCCTTTGGGACTTTTACATGTACCAAATACACGTACTTAGAAAAGTACACGCAGATCCTCATCCTGGAAATTTCTTAATAGCCAAAGATGAAAAACTAATAGCCTTAGATTTTGGTTGTATGAAAGCAGTACCAGAATACTTCTACACACCTTACTTTGAGTTAGCTAAACCCGAAGTTATTAACGATACAAAACAATTTGAAGAAAAAATGTATGCTTTAGAAATTCTTAGAAAAGATGATACAAAGGCAGAAATAGAATTCTTTTCAAACATGTTTTTCGAGATGTTAAGCTTGTTTACTAAGCCATTTCATAATGAAACCTTCGACTTTTCAGACGAAACCTTTTTTAATGCAGTTGCAGAATTAGGAGAACGTTACAGTAAAAATACCGAATTACGAAAAATGAACGGAAACAGAGGCTCTAAACATTTTATATACATCAATAGAACATTTTTTGGCTTATATAATTTAATGTTCGATTTAAAGTCAAAAAACATCAAAATAAATAATTTCAACACGTTAAAACAGCACCAAGCGTAATTCAACTTATGAAACATTTTAGTAAAAATAACATAGAAGAATTACATCACTTATACCGCATAAACCTAATAAATAGTTGTTCTGGGTTTAAGTCTGCCAACCTAATAGGTACAAAATCTAAAGACGAAGTAGAAAACGTTGCTGTATTTAGTTCTGTAACGCACATAGGGTCAAGCCCTCCCCTTCTAGGCTTTTTTTGTAGGCCAACAACAGTAATACGTAACACCTACGAGAATATAAAAGAAACAGGAGTATATACAATTAATCACATACACGAAAATAATATAGAAGACGCGCACCATACCTCTGCTAAATACAATAGAAACATATCAGAATTCGAAGTCACTAGCTTAGTTTCAGAATATAAAAATGATTGTTTTGCACCTTATGTAAAAGATGCGCCCGTACAGTTAGAGATGAAATTTGTAGAAGAATATCATATTTCAGCTAATGATACCATTTTAATAATTGGAGAAATACAGAATTTATACTTAAATGAAGGTTTATTAGAAAAAGACGGTTTTATTAACCTATCTAAAGCTAATGTGGCAGCAATTAACGGATTAGATGGTTATACAATACCTACTTTAAAAACAAGATTAGCCTACCAACGACCAAAAGAAATTATTTAAAAATGAAAGTATTAGTAACAGGAGCAACAGGTTACATAGGTAAACGTATTATTCCGTTACTTTTAGAGCAAGGTCATGAAGTCGTTTGTGCAGTGCGTGGTAAACTACGAACAGAGCAGCGTTACAAAACAGAAGATAATATTACAGTTGTTGAAGCAGATTTTTTAGCGCCAGAAACCTTAAACAATATCCCAAAAAATATAGATGCTGCTTATTACTTAATACATTCTATGTCTAATTCCATTAGTAAATTTCAGCAAATGGAAAATGACTGCGCTGTAAATTTTAAAAACTATATAGAACAAACAAACACTAAACAAGTTATTTATTTAAGTGGTATAACTAATGATACTAAACTCTCCAGTCA
>NZ_JBSHNS010000155.1:0-1150 GCF_053601635.1 Pontimicrobium sp. MEBiC01747 | reverse complement strand
CCAATCGATGTTTTTAACATCTACCAAACCAACAAAATCATTAGTTGTTGTATCTATTATTATAAAAGGTAAGTATGTTTTGTTTGTAATTCTTTCTTCAATTTCCCTACAATAGGCTACAGTATCTTCAAAAGTTTGAGTTCTGGAAACTGTTCCTGCAAAAAAATCTTCAAGACGTACTCTATTATTTTCTATTAAATTAAAAAAGGCTTTATTTTCACTCGATTCTAATAGTTTAATCTTATAATTATCAAATTGCATACAACAAAATTATTAATTAAGTCTAAATTACTATTTCTCTCGCCCTTTTAAAACTGAAACTACATCTTTTAATTTAAATCCTTTAGCTTGCAACAACATTAAGTAATGAAACAGTAAATCGGCACTTTCATTTAAAAATAGATTATCGTTATTATCCTTAGCTTCAATGACAACTTCTACTGCTTCTTCTCCAACCTTCTGTGCTATTTTATTAATTCCTTTTTCAAATAAAGAGGCTACATACGATTTTTCTCCAGTTGCATTGGTGCGCCTATCTTCTATGGTGTTTTCTAATTTAGATATAAAGCCGTACGACTCCGTATTGGTACTATTCCAGCAGGTATCTGTTCCTTTATGGCATGTTGGCCCTTCTGGTTTTACTTGTATTAATAAAGTGTCATTGTCGCAATCTAGCTTCATACTTACTAGATTTAACACATTTCCGCTTTCTTCTCCTTTGGTCCAAAGTCGCTGTTTTGTTCTGCTATAAAAGGTTACTAATTTGGTTGTTTTGGTAACTTCTAGTGCTTTCTCATTCATATATCCCAACATTAATACGGTTTTGGTATTTACATCTTGAATGATAGCTGGAATTAATCCGTCGTTATTTTTATTAAAATCTATAGTCATAATTTACCTAATGTGTTGTTTTGTAATTGTAGCTTCTCGATACAATTTTTTCGCGCCTCAAAAATCACTCTGAGCGACGTTTTTAATTTACTTTTATAATTCTTTTGCTTGCTTATAATCGTACTGGAATGTTATTTTGTTTTAATGTTTCTTTTAATTCTAAAATTGGAATTTCTCCAAAGTGAAATACACTCGCCGCTAAGGCTGCATCTGCTTCCCCTACTTTAAACGTATCTACAAAATGCTGAATGGTGCCTGC
>NZ_JBSHNS010000154.1:0-8051 GCF_053601635.1 Pontimicrobium sp. MEBiC01747 | reverse complement strand
GCTATACTCCTTTTTAAGGACTCTAAATCTAACTCATAGAGTTGAAAATCTGAAGGCTTTGAGCTTCTATGTACTTTTGCTTCTTTCTCTAGTCTACTCTGACTAGTTTTTGTCCATATATTTTTTGATGCTTGCCTTCTATTTTGAGAAAAACCAAAAAGCACAAAAAACATTAAACCAATTGTTAGTAATGTAGTTTTATTCATAATCTAGTTGGGGTATTATTTTACACTGCTTCAAATATAACGTTTTATCGTTATTTCGCAACATTTTATCGTTTTTTTTGTCATATTACCGTTGAAATCACTAAAAAAATAAGGCTATGTTAATTCATTCAAAAAAACAAAAACCTAGGTGATTTTATAAATCATCTAGGTTTTTTAATTTATTTACTAGATCACCAAAATTAGTTAGTTCCTTCTGGTAATTGTTGTGTAAAGTTATAGGTTGCTGTTGGTGGACCTCCAAATACTGAGTTTGATGGATTGTTAAATATATTATTTCTTATATATAAAACATCACTATTTACCCCTGCATAATAGGTTAATCCATCCATATTTACATCTGTTCCATAATAACCTGTAGATCCGTAAGTCGCTACTGGTGGACCTCCAAATATTGAGTTATCGGGATCGTTAAACACTTGTGCACGTATTGATGGGACATCTGAGAAACCTCCTAAATAATTTAAAAGTCCATTTCCTGTACTGTCTCCTGCCCACATACCTAAGACACCGCTTGGCATTCCAAAACTGGTTTGAGCATCTGTTCCAAATACTAATGTACCTGAATTAGTAAAGTCTATTGCTGTTGTAGTATTTGACAATAATAAAGATGCCCCTGTCATAACACCTAAATGGTTTCTATGTTTTATAACTACATAATATCTATCTCCTGCCTGATTAAAAGTAACTGGTGACGTTCCGTCTACATCTACTACATCTCCATCACGTTGTAATAATGCAGATTTAGAATCTAATATAAGCGTACTTGTTGTTTGATCTCTAAGCTCTACTTGTACCCAATCTACAATTGCATTAGCCCCTGTTGTGTTAAATACAGCAGCATTACATGTTAAATTATCTGGATACGGACTAGTCGTTGGAATTAAATTATCAACTCTTAAATCATCTCTCATTAATGTTTCTTCTCCTGTATTAGGATTTAGTGCTGCTCCTTGTAAATAGACTTTAGGAGATACTGAAACTCTACATTCTGGTCCAGAAGTTACTGTTACTATAGCTTCACATGTAGATACACCTCCATTTCCATCATCTGCCGTAATTGTAACTGTAACATCTCCTGTATCACTACAAGAAAATACACTTTGACTTAAACTTGTAGTTACTGAATTACCACAATTATCTGCAAGTTTAGCTTCAGGCTGATATAAAGCATAAGCATCGTTAGCTGTAGACCATGCTGTTAAGTTACCTCCAGAAATTGGTAGTGCTTCTGTTCCTCCTGCATTTTCAATACCAGCTGTTCTGGTTCCTCCATTATTTTCTGCATTAGTATAATGAAATTCTATTCTACTTGTTCCTTCATGTAAATGTACTTGAGCTGTAACTGTTTCTGTTGCATTATACAATGGTACTGCATTGAATTCTACAACCATTTTTCTGTTTGGTGCAGTCCCTACTAATCCATATTGTATCGTTCCTCCTGCATTTGGGCTTAAATCGTCCCATGCAAAAGCTATCATTGTATTAGGGTTTCCTGTATTAGGTATAGCAGTAGGTGTATAAGATGCTGCCCCTGTCATTCCACTTCCATCAAAAGAAATAAATCCATTAGAAGCTATATAAAATTGAGTATATGTTGTACCATAAAAATTAAAATCGAAACCAATATTTAAAGCTGCTGTTCCCGCATCATCGCCTAATGTTACAGCTGTACCTCCAGTAATAGTTTCTGTAGCAAACGTTATAGATTCTTCAACATAAGCACTAGGGACTAAATTAGTAACTAAATCTTCTGTAGTTATAGTTCCTGCTCCATTAGCATCTAAAGTTACTGTTGCGTTTTGACATGATATTACTGGTAAACCATCTGTAACTGTTATTATCTGATCTATAGATGTTGCTGGCATTTGGTTATCTGTATAGGTAACTGTGTGATCTCCTACTCCTGCTGAAGCTGTATCGAAAGTAAATGTAATACCGTCTCCGTTATCTGTAACGTTAGGACCACTATATGTTCCTCCAAATAAGCGACCTCCTCCTAAATCTGAAATTGTTCCTTCTGTAATACATACTGAAGTTCTTGAGACAGCAAATGTTGTTGGAGGTAAATCTGTTGCTGTAGTTCCATCAGAATTACTATTACTCGATCCTTGAGAAGCACTAGCTCCTAACCCTGCTCCTGCAAAGACTTCCCAAATAGTAGAAGCATTTGCTCCACCATAGATGGCCTCATCTGCTGCTAAAATAGCATCACGCCCATCTACAAATCCTGGATTACATCCTTGAAGTTTCATTCCTTCTATAACTAATCGTAAACAAATATTGTTTCCTCCTGTTCCATAATAAATGTCTGGATCCCAACCATGATCGTCAATTAATGCCCAATTTAATTTCCATAAAATTGCAGACCATATAGATCCTACTCCATGCGGTACTACCGCCGAGCCTAAATCTGCATAACTTTGTGTATTTGTTGTACTATACGGTTGAGGACGAATTCCTGCTCCGTTAGGGCCTTGCCCAACTAACCAAGTTCCTATTCCTCTTTGATCTGTTCCTTGGTCTCCAGGCTCCATAGTCATTACTAATCCTATAAAATCTCCCCAGCCTTCGCCCATTTGTTCACTATTATTTAAACATCCTGAGTTTGCAGCTCCTCCTGTTAAACGTGTTGAAAGCCCATGACCATATTCATGCACTATTACAACGTTATCTAAATCTCCATCTCTTGTATTACATACATACATTTGCATTCTTCCTCTTCCACCATCTGCTGGAGTCGCGAAATTTGCATTACATGTTCCTGATCCATCTTGAGCTTCTGCTCTTACACTATCGCCTGCTGTACCTCCATTACCATAGTTATTAACTTGAAAGTTTCCTGAAGCTTCATCAAAACCATATATATACCATACATCATGAATAACATTTGTCCAATAGAATAAGTTTGTTACCGCTGCATTAATACTCCCTCCATTATTATTAACATTTGTATCTATTGTAAAATTAAAATCTAAAGCTGCTCCTCCATTTGCTCTTTCTGCATTTGTTCCTGAACCAGTTCCTGTTACTGTACTAGAACTATCATCATAAGCATCACAATTATTTCCTATTGTATAGTTAGACTCGGCTCCTGCTACACCATTAGTATCGTGCCATCCATAAGGAGACCCTGTTGCATCAGCTGGATCACTAACCACAGAACGTCCTCCATGCCCTGGTGATTCCACTGGCATAGCATAAACGTTATATGTACCTCCTCCAACAAATGCTGGTGTATTTACTGACGTTTTATTATTGTTTGTTACATTATATTCATCTTCACAATCGCTATCTAAATTTACATCATCGTGATTATGATTACTATGATCACCACCAATATTACATGATACTGTTAAATTATATTTATTTAGTATTTCTCCAGTATTGGCATCTACTATAAAGCTATACCAATCTGAAGAATTTCTATCTTCAATAGAAAATTCCCAAGCTAATGTAGCTCCTTCTCTTTCTTGATAGTAGTAAAGTTGCTTAACTGGGATGTTGCTATTGGAAACTCCTCCTTTACTATAATATATCGTTCTTTTTTGATAATCAGTTCTTTCGATATTATCATCTACTTCCACTACATTTAATCCTGTTGGAGTTCCATACCCCATTCTTTGTGATGTAGTTGTAATTGCTTGCGTAGCTGAAATACTAGCAGATGAATTTCTTACTGTATTATCTATATTCTGAACAAAGTTTACGTGAGAGGCAAATGTCTTACCGTCTTTAATATGTAAACTAGATTCTGTTCCAACGACTTCAATACCATTAACAGCTTGTCTTATATATGTATGATGAATACCACTTACAGAGCTAGTGTGCTCTGAAGTAACAACATAATTTGCTGTATTTCCTTCTTTCACCAATTCTTTTAAATAGTTTGAAGAAGTAATTCTTGGATTTTCTTCTTTCTTCTTTTCTTGTGCATTTAGTTGTATACTTAATAAACTTAAGAGTGTAAATGCAAATAACGCTTTAAAGTAAGATTTCAATTTCACCTTAAAAAAGAGGTAATTTTTCCCCATGATAATAGATTCGTATTTGAGAGTTAGTAATCTGGTAATTAACACAATTGAACTAAAAAAATTCAATTCCCTCAAAAATAGCATTTTAACTGATTTTTAACACATTTTGTAGCTATTTTCGACGAAATACACAAAAAAATCATATAACCTATTGATTTACAATTAGTTTCAAAAAACATCATTTTAATAAACACTAACTGCATTCGGGGGTAATCGCTTATAAACAAAAAACCCTAGCATTTTAACTGCTAGGGTTTTAAATATATATTAGTTGGGGTTTAACCTCCAAAGTCGTCAAAACGTATATTTTCGTCATCTAACCCAAAGTCTTCTCCCATTTTCTGAACTGCATTATTCATTAATGGTGGTCCACAGAAATATAATTCTATATCTTCTGGAGTTTCGTGTTTAGATAAATATTGGTCTATTACAACTTGATGTATAAACCCTACGAAACCATCACCTTCTTCATCATTAATATCTTTTTTAACTTTCCAATTATCTGCCTCTGTAGGATCTGATAATGCTATGTAAAACTTAAAGTTTGGAAAATCTTTCTCTAAAGCTCTAAAATAGTGAATGTAGAATAATTCTGCTTTAGAACGTCCTCCATACCAATAGGTCACTTTACGATCTGTTTTAAGTGTTCTAAATAATTCGTACAAGTGAGATCGCATTGGCGCCATACCAGCTCCTCCACCAACGTAAAGCATTTCTGCTTCAGATTCATTAATAAAGAACTCACCGTAAGGCCCAGAAATGGTTACTTTATCACCAATTTTTTGATTAAAAATATAAGAAGATGCTACACCAGGATTAACATCCATCCATCCTCCTTTTTCTCTATCGAAAGGAGGTGTAGCAACACGTACATTAAGCATGATTTTTCTACCTTCTGCAGGGTAAGAAGCCATAGAGTATGCTCTTTCTACCAACTCGTCATTTTTCATGACTAAAGGTCTTAAATTAAATTTATCCCAATCTGCTTCAAACTTGTTAGGTTCTCCTGGGTGATCTTCTGGGTGAGCCGAAATATCCATATCTGAATACTTAACTTCACATTTAGGGATTTCAATTTGAATATACCCTCCAGCTTTATAGTCCATATCTTCTGGAATTTCGACTACAAACTCTTTAATAAAGGTTGCAACATTATAGTTTGAAACTACAGTTGCTTCCCATTTTTTAATACCAAATACTTCTTCAGGTATGGTAATCTCCATATCCTGTTTTACTTTTACTTGACATGATAAACGAGCACCATGCTGTAATTCTTTTCTTGAAAAGTGAGGTGTTTCTGTTGGAAGCGCTTCTCCACCTCCAGATAATACATGACATTCACATTGAATACATGTTCCACCACCACCACATGCAGATGGCAAAAATATTTTGTTTCCTCCTAAAGTAGATAATAAAGTCCCTCCTGAAGCTACTTCTATTTCTCTTTCACCATTTATTAAGATCTTTACTGGACCAGATGGTGATAATTTTTGTTTTACAAATAATAATAAACTTACTAATACAAGTGTTATTATTAAAAAGGCTACTACAGTTGCGACTATAGTTCCTGTTGTTCCTGCTGCTAAAATGATCATACTACTTTGTTATTTTAGTGTTATTAGCTAACTTTTTATCGTCTTTAGAAGCTTCAACTTTTACTGTTTTATCTTCTTTTTTAGTTTCTTCTTCTCCTCCAGTTAACATACCTCCAAAACTCATAAATCCAATTGCCATTAATCCTGTAATGATAAAAGTGATTCCTAAACCTCTTAATGGTGCTGGCACGTTAGAGTATCTAATTTTTTCACGGATAGCAGCAATTGCTAAAATTGCTAAAAACCAACCGATACCAGAACCAATACCGTAAACAGTTGCTTGACCTAATGTAGGTATTTCACGAGATTGCATAAATAAAGACCCTCCTAAAATAGCACAGTTTACTGCTATTAATGGTAAAAAGATACCTAAGGAGTTGTATAATGATGGTGAGAACTTCTCTACTACTATTTCTACTAATTGTACCATTGTTGCAATAGTTGCAATAAACATGATAAATGACAAGAAACTTAAATCGTAATCTGCATATTCTTCTCCTAACCAAGATAATGCACCTGGTTGTAAAAGGTACTGATCTAACAACCAGTTTAAAGGTACTGTTATAGCTAATACGAAGATTACTGCTGCTCCAAGACCAACTGCTGTTGATACTTTTTTAGATACTGCAAGGTAAGAACACATTCCTAAGAATGTTGCAAACACCATGTTATCTATAAATATTGATTTGAAAAATAATTCTAATAATTCCATATTTCTTTCAATTTTTAGTGCTTAGTTATAAGCGCTAATTAATCTTCAATTAAAGCTTTGTTTCTACTACGTTGTACCCAAATAATGATTCCTACAACTATTAATGCCATTGGTGATAATAACATGAATCCGTTATTTTCATAACCTAGTGCATATAATCCTGTTTTTTCAATTGGATCACCTAAAACTTTAAATCCTAATAAAGTTCCTGAACCTAATAATTCTCTGAAGAAACCAACAATTATTAATATAACTCCGTACCCTAAAGAGTTTCCTATTCCATCAAGGAACGATTTCCAAGGTCCGTTTCCTAAAGCAAATGCTTCAAAACGTCCCATAATGATACAGTTTGTAATAATTAAACCAACAAATACAGATAAGGTTTTACTTAGCTCGTAAGCAAAAGCTTTTAGCACTAAATCTACAATAATTACTAAAGAAGCAACGACTATTAATTGTACAATAATTCTAATTTTTGAAGGTATAATGTTACGCATTAATGATATAACAACATTTCCTACTCCTAAAACGAAAAGTACAGAAATTGCCATTACAATTGATGCTTTTAACTCCGCAGTAATTGCTAAAGCCGAACATATTCCTAATACTTGAATAGTAATAGGGTTATTATCTGCTAAAGGATCTAATATTAAACTCGCGTCTTTTTTTGATAAAAGTCCCATATATTATTTTTTTAATTTTTGAAAGTAAGGTAAGTATAACTTCAGGTCTGTTTTAATCATTGCTGTTACACCATCTCCTGTAATAGTAGCTCCTGCAATAGCATCTACTTCGTTATCTGTTTTATCTGTATTCTTAGGATCGTTATTTCCTTTTGCTACAGTAATTCCTTTAAATACTCCGTTAGACATTAAATGCTCTCCAATAAAATCGTCCATAAAGAAACGTTGCTTAATGTTAGCACCAAGTCCAGGAGTTTCTCCTTTATGATCGAAATAGGCTCCTTGTACTATCATATTTTCATCTAAAGCAACATAACCCCATATAGCATCCCAAAGTCCTTTTCCTCTAATTGGAGCTACATAAAATGTTTTACCATCTTTTTCTCCAACAAATAAAGGTAAACGTCTTGTTTTTCCTTCTTTTGCCTTAGCTTGCTCTTTTTTAACATCTATAAGATAAGCTTGATCGTCTTCGGTTACTTTATCTCCTTCTATTACTAATTGCTTAGTAATGTATTTTGAAAATGCTTCTGGTGCTTTATCTGTAGAAATAAAAGTAGCACTACTTTCATCATTATCATTTACGCCCATAGCATACAAAATGTTTTGTTGCTTTTCTAGACGTTTATTTTCTGTAATCTTTTCTTTTGTTGCGCCTGCAATTCCAGCTAACAATGTTCCTACTATTAATACCATTCCTATGGCAAATAGTATTGTGTATGAATTTTTATCTGTTTTATTTTCCATCGTTATGCAGCTTTTGCTTTTAAACGTTTCATTCTTTTCTTGACATTACCTTGTAC